>CAZCVP010000068.1:0-33568 GCA_964501915.1 uncultured Enterobacterales bacterium | reverse complement strand
CACCCCCGCCCGCGGATGGGGGCCCGCCCGCAGCCCCCGCGCTGCCCCCGCCGCCCACCCTTCCGGGCCCGTTGGGGCCTCGCGCGCCCCCGTCTGCACGTCGAGCGGCGCCCGGTCCCCGCTCGTCGTCTCGTGCCGGAGCTTCCCGAGGACCTGGACGAGCTGATCCTGCGGATGCTGGAGAAAGACCCGGCGGATCGCCCGGAGTCCGCCAAGGTGGTCGGGGACTTCGTGCGCAGCGTGCTCGCGCGGCTGGAGGGGGAGCGCCCCGAGGTGTCGCCGGCGCTGGGGCCGGCGCGCATCGTCGGGCGCGACGCGGAGATGCAGTCCCTGCGCAGCACCCTGGAGAAGGCCCGCCCCGGCCGCATGGTGCTCGTCGTGGGACCGGACGGTGCGGGTCGCAGTCGCTTCCTCGGGGCGGCGCTGGCCACGGCCCGGAAGATGGGCTGGCGCACCTTCGAAGGCGTCTTCACCGGGGCCCCCGGCCTGGACGCCTTCCAGCCGCTGGCGGAGGCGGTGCAGGCCAGCTTCCGCCAGTCGCAGCAGCCCGTGCTGGACATCCCCGTGGAGCAGCTCGCCAGCCTCGCGGACGGAGGCGTGGAGCCGGAGCAGGCCTTCGACGCCCTGGTGGACCTGCTCACCCACCGGGTGAACGTGGAGGAGAAGCCGGTGGTGCTCGGCCTGGGCGAGGTGGACCGTGCCGGTCCGATGGCCCTCGACGCGCTGGCCCACGTCCGGGCGGCGTTCCGCGCCTCCGGGGTGCCGGTGCTGTTCGCCGCCACCTGCCTGGACGACGCGGACGCCCCGGGCACGGGACTCCGGGCCCGCCTCGCCGACGCCTGGCGCCTGGAGCTGGCGCCCCTCGACGCCGAGCGCACCGGTGAGCTGATGCAGGCGATCCTCGGTGGCTGCCCGCCAGCGCGGGACCTGGCGCGCCGGGTCCACGCCGTGACCGGGGGGCTGCCCGGCTATGTCGGAGAGGTCGTCCGAGCCCTCGTCCAGGGGGGGCTGCTGGTGGCCCAGGAGACCCCGGCGGGCATGCGCTGGGAGGACCAGACCAAGGGGCAGGTGGCCATTCCCGGCAACGCCCGGGGGGTGCTCAGCCTCCGCCTCGACCTGCTGGCGGCCGACGCCACGCGGGTGCTGGAGGCGCTGGCGGTCGCTGGCGGCGAGGCGACCACCTCGGTCCTGGCCCACGCCGTCGACCGTCCGGTGGACCAGGTGGCGGTGGTGCTCCAGGAGCTGGCTGCGCAGCGCATGGTCGAGGAGGGGGCCTCGGGCGACCAGGTTCGCTGGACCTTCCGACTGGGCCTCACCCTGGAGCTGGTCCTGGAGCGGCTCCGGGATGCCCGTCGGGACGTCATCCGCCGGCGGCTGGCGGACGCGGTGGCCGGGGACCCGCCCGGAGCGGCCAAGATCCGGCTGCTGGTGGGAGCCGGGCGGGCCGATGAGGCCATCGAGGACGCCGTGGCCTGGGCAGGCCCCCTGGTGGAGTGGGCGCACTTCGGGGTCGTGCGGCCGGTGCTGGAGGCCGTCGTGTCGGCCGTGCCCAGGGCCCGTGAGGTCGACCGGGCGACGCTCACCCGGCTCTACATCCTGTGGGCCCGCACGCTCGGCGCCGGTGGTCCGGGGGACCAGCGGGCTCCGGGGGCCCTCGCCCGGGCCGGCGCCCTGGCGCCGACGGTCGCCTTGAAGGGCGAGGTGGACCTCTACGACGCGGGGCTGCGCGTCGGTCGCGGGGAGCTGGAGGCGGGTCGCCGGATCCTGGATCGGGCCCGTGAACGGCTGGCGGGGCACGCAGACCCCTTCCTGAGGGCCCGGGTCGCCCGCGATCTCGGCGCCGCCTGCTGGTATGGCGGGGACTTCGTCGAGGCCGAGCGCTGGTTCGACGACGCCCTCACCCTGGCCCGGGACGGGGGCAGCGCTCGTCAGCTTGCGCGCTCCCTCGTCGGCACGGCGGTCGTGCGCATCGCCAGGGGCGCCCTGCGGGAGGCAGAGGTCCAGCTTCGGGAGGCAGCGAGCCACTACGAGGCCGTCGGCGACCGGGACGGCCTGTGGCACGTCCAGGCCAACCTCTGTGACGTCCTGCGGCAGAAGGGCAGCCTGTCGGAGGCGGCGGAGATGCTCCAGGGCGAGCTGCGGGCGGTCCGCGAGGCTGGCACCCGGGAGCGCCTGGCCCTGATGTTGCTCAACCTCGCCGAGATCGAGGTGGAGCTGATGCGCCTCGGACGAGCCCGGCAGCGCCTCGAGGCCCTCGAAGGGGAGCTGGATGCCCGCGGTCACCTGCACATCCACGCCGGCCTCACCCTGGTGCGGGCCAAGATCGCCCTGCGCTCTTCGGAGCACGAGGCCGCGGCACGGGTGCTGGAGCCCATCGTGGAGGCTTGCGGCAACGCCGGCATGTCGGTGATCTCGGAGCAGCTACGCGCCCTGCTCGGCGAGGCCCGCTTCGGAGCCGGGGACCGGGAGAGGGGTGCGGAGGACCTCGCCGCCGCGATCATCCAGCTCCAGCGGGAGCGACACCTCCCGGCGCTGGCCGAGGCCTGTGCGGCCCGTGCTCGCGCCCTCGGTGACCACGAGGATCCCGATCTCTCCTTCGGCCCGGTGCTGGAGTGGATGCGCAACGAGCCGGCCCGGTTGCTGCGCATGGAGTACCTGATGGCCTCCGCCCGCTACGCCCTCAGCTATGGGCAGCGCAGCCGGGCCGTGGGTTTCTGGAACCAGGCCGCGGCCCTGCTCCGCGAGCTGCGCGGCAAGCTGTCGCGTCAGGACCGGGAGGCGATGGCGGTCCACCCCTGGTACCTGGAGATCAACCGCGGCCTCGGGGCCTGACTCAGCTCCGCGGTCGGCGTCCTGAAGACGACGTCACGTCCTCCCAGACCGGGCGGAGCACGAGTCCGGCCCAGAACTCCAGCACCACCCGGGCGACGGCGTCGAGGTCCGTGATGTCCATGGGCTTGCTCACGAAGGCGTGCACGCCCAGCTCGTGGATGTCCTGGACGGAGAAGTCGTAGTTCAGGCCGGAGAGGATGATCACCGCTTGGTCCGTGAGCTCGGGGTTCTCCCGCATGGCCATCAGGAGCTCCCGCCCGCTCATGCCGGGCAGGCGGAGGTCCATGAGGACGAGATCGGGGTCCACGGAGCGGCGGCCCAGGAGCAGCTCGAGCGCGACGTCGGCCGTCTGGGCGCGGTGGAGGCGCATCGGGATCGGCAGGTCCCTCAGCGCGATCTCCACCAGCCTGGCGTCCTCGTCGGCGTCCTCGACGAGCAGGATCTGGAGCTCGCGGTCCAGGACCTCGGTGTCCCCGTGCTCGGAGATGCGGGCCAGCCGGTCCTCGAAGGCCCGGACCTGGACCTCCATCTCCTTGAGACGTCCGATGTCCTGGACGAGGACGAGCACGTGGGTGGAGGTCCCGTGGGCATGGGGCAGGACCTGGAGCAGGCTCCAGCGACCCCGGTGGTCCTCGAACTCGGTCGCGCGCAGCTCGTGGCTGAGCTGGACCTCGCGGCACATGTCCTTGAGCGTGGTCGCCGTCCCGGGGACGCCGGACCGCGGCAGGGGCGCGCCCAGGAAGTCCCCGGTGAGCTGGAGGACCTCGACCATGCGGGGCGTCGCGTGGCGGACGAGGAGCTTGTCGTCGAGCACCAGGGTGCCGATGCCGGTGAGCGTGAGGACCGACTCCAGATCCTCCACGATGGTAGCCAGGTGCTCTGGATCGCGAGACGGATCGCTCAAGGTGACGTGCCGGGGTGGTTGTTAGAGGCGACTCGATGGGTGGCCGACCCCAGTCTATGCCCGATCGGGGCATGGCCTGGACCACCGGGCTCCGTGTGGGGGGATTCCCCCGGGTCCGCGGGTCGGCGCGGCGGCGCGCGATGCCGCTGGGCGTCTCAGCTCGCGGGCCGGTCCTCCCCCCGGTGGATGGCATCGACCCAGTCGTCCATCTTCTGCCACTCCTCCAGGATCCAGCGGCCGCGCGCGTCGGTGGCCTCCGGCACCGCGCTCCAGGGCACCCGCCAGAAGGCCACCCGCACCGTCTTGTGGGTCAGCTCTCCTTCGCGGAAGAGGTCGAAGCGGCTCGCTCCCTCGAGTCCGACGTGGCCGCAGAAGACGATGTCGCATCCCGGGCTGTCCTCGAGCATCGCCAGGGTGCCGCCGAGCCGGGGTGGCAAGAGGTGCCTGAGCCGGCGGGCGTAGGACAACAGCTCGGTCTCGCCCTTTTCTTCGAGTCGCTTGATCAGGCGGGCCCGCTTCTCGTCGGAGGTCCGGGTGCCCTCCGGGTAGATGACCGGCACGTCGCGGGGACGCAGCCCCGAGAGCAGCCACTTGATCTGCTCCCGGTCGCCCTCCGGGTCCTTGCCCCGCGACACGAAGGCGTGGTGTCCACGATCGCCGAGCAGGTCGAAGGCCGGGTCCTTGCGGAGGTCGCGCTTGAGCACGTAGCGGAGGCTGCGGTCGAGGCCGTGGCCGACGATGTGCGGGATGAGCAGGGTGTCGGCCTGGCTGGTGTGGCGCATCAACAGCAGCACCGGGCCGGGCTCGAAGGCCTCGAGACCGTCGACCTCAAGCCCCATGCCGTAGACCGCTGCGAGGTAGCGGTGGGCGAAGTGACCCCAGCCGACCTGGAAGCGATCGGCCCAGTCGAAGGCCCGGGGGTGCCACGTGAAGGGGGCGGTGACCAGGATGAAGCTCAGGGCGTGGAGCTGCATCAGGGGGTAGCCGAGGGCGAGCAGGACGAAGCGGACCGTCGGCCAGTCCTCGCGACGGGTGACCCCGTCGATCGCGGCGGCGATGGGGACCGAGAGCCAGGCGGTCGACCAGGCGACCAGCGTGTACAGACCGATCACCGTCAGGCCGATCGCGCGGCGCTTCCACTTCCTGCCGAGGGGCTCCTGGAGGCTCTGCGGGCGAGGGGGAGGCATGCCGCTCACCCTCCTAGCCCGGATCGGTCCAGGACACGAGACGGATCCGCTACTCGTGGCGCGTGGTGGCGAAGGTGCGGACCCGGGGGTCGTCCCGGAAGCCCTTGTCCTTGGCCAGTCGGCGACGCACGCCCATGTCGAGCTGCTCCCACACGGTCGCCGGGATCCCGTCTCGCAGCCACCAGGCGTGGAACTCCTCGGCGAGGCCGTCGTGGAGGAAGGTCACGTCGCCGGTGTGGACGACGCTCCCGGACCGGTCGCGCACGCTCACGTCCCGCATCTCCTGCACCTGGCCGCCGTGGGTCCTCGCCCGCCGTCCGTGGAGGCGGGCGGCGTCGAAGTCCAGGGACGCGCCCTCGGAGGACCCGCCGACGTGTGCGAGGTCGGCGACGAGGTGGGCGTGGAGGATGCGGCGGAGGTCGGGACCGAGCCGCTCCAGGGCCGGAGGATCGCTCCCTCGATCGGCAGGGTGGGCGCCGGGCTCCAGGCGCGCGTAGACCGGACGGGAGTCGCGTTCCTCGGGCTCCGAGTCGGAGGCTTCCAGGGCGTCCTCGAGGCGCTCACCGGGCACCCGACCCAGCACGAGCTGGGTGGTCTGGACCGCGACCGAGACGTCGCCGCGGGGGATCGCCAGGAAGCGTGTGCGGCGGAGGCCGCCGCTCGTCCGGAGTGGGGCCACGAGGCGCTCCAGCTCCGGCCCCGAGTAGACCCGGGGTCCGCCGACGCACTGGGCACGCCCGGGCTTCATGCGATCCAGGTAGTCGAGGGCGGCCACTCCAGCGTCGCGACGGCTGATCGGCGCATAGCGGCTGGAGGGGTGGAAGGTGTGCGGACGGCCCCCGTCGGGCGGCCTCACGTAGGCCTCGATGATCTCGTCGAAGGTGCACGAGAACCGCAGGATCGCCCAGGGAGCGGCGCAGTTGCGCACGCCCCCCTCCAGGTAGAACGCGTGGCGGTTTAGCCGCGCCGGAGACCAGCGGAAGGCGCCCATCACGGAGACGTGGAGGATGCGCTGGGCCCCCGCAGCCACCGCGGCCCGGACCACGTTCTCGGCGGCGACCCCGGGGTAGATGGGCGCCTGGGGCCCCTGGGTGCGGGGATCGATGCAGCAGATGACCGTGCTGGCGCCGGCCAGCACGGACGGCAGTGCGCTGGCCTCCCCCGCGTCGGCGTAGCTGGTCTGCTGGACGTCGATGGCGCCATCCAGGCGTCCAACGTCGCGATCGTCCCGGACGATCGCTCGGACCTCCAGCCCGCGGCGCACGGCCTCGCGGACCACTTCGACCCCGGTGCGCCCGTTGGCTCCGAGAACAGCGAGCATGCATCCTCCGGACTGCGGCATCGTACGATAGGATGACCACACGGAGCACGGTATTGGCCCTGGGGCCTCGGATCGCCATCGTCAGCCTGTACGCCCTTGAGAACAACGGCGTCCGGCATGTCACCAGCAGCCTGCGCGAGGCGGGATTCTCGGTCGCCGAGGTCTACTTCAAGGACTGGGTGAACAACCGCTTTCCCTGGCCGACCGAGGCGGAGGTCCAGGATCTCATCGGTCTGTTGCGGCGGCGTGAGATCGAGTACATCGGGCTGTCGGTGCGAGCCAGCGCCTTCCACCGGATGGCCAAGTACCTGACCGAGCGCCTCCGCGACGCCCTCGGTGTTCCCATCCTCTGGGGGGGCATGCATCCCACCTTCCTGCCGGACAAGGCGATCGCCATCGCGGACTACGTGGCCGTGGGCGAGGTCGACGTCGCGGTGGTGGACTTCTTCACCCGGGTGGCCGAGGGGCGCTCGGTGCGCGACTGTCCGGGCTTCTGGGTCCGTGAGGGCGATCGGGTCTACAAGAACGACCTCGCGCCGCTCGTGGACCTCGACGAGGTGCCCTTCCGGGACTACCACACCCAGGAGGACAAGTTCTACGTCGACGGCGGGCGGATCACGGCGGGCGACCCCTTCATCTCCAATCCCGAGTACACCGTGCTCGCGTCGAGGGGGTGCCCCTACTGGACCTGCACCTTCTGCTCGAACACGGTCACCAAGCCGCTCTATGAGGGCTTGGGGCGCAACTTCCGCATGCGCTCGGTGGAGAACATCGTCTCAGAGATGGAGTACGCCAGCCAGCTCTGCGAGAACATCCGCGTGGTGCGCTTCGACGACGAGGTCTTCCCGATCCGGCAGCAGTGGATCGAGGAGTTCGCCGAGAAGTGGCCGGCCCGTGTCGGGCTGCCCTTCGAGGTGCTGGTCGACCCCCGGATGGTCAAGCTGGAGCCCCTCCAGCGACTCAAGGAAGCCGGTCTGCGCGCCATCTGCATGGGCATCCAGGCCGACGAGCGCGTGAACCAGGAGTTCTACAACCGGCAGACCACCAACCGCCAGATCCTGCGGGCACAACAGATCTTTCGCCAGGTCGGCATCCGGTCCAACCTCCAGCTCATCTGGGACGATCCCTTCAGCACCGAGGAGGACAAGGATCGCCTCTTCCACCTGCTGATGGAGCTGGAGCGGCCCTTCGAGCTCTTCCTCTTCGGCCTCACCATCTACCCCAACACCCACCTCGCCCGGAGGCTGCTGCGGGAGGGGCGCATCACCGAGGCCGACATCGAGGGCATCAATACCCACGCCTTCGAGCAGTTCCGGGTGGACCTCAACTACCCGCGCCCCAAGGAGGACAAGCGCTGGCTGGCCCTCATCGTGCTCCTGAACAAGGGCTTCCTCCCCAAGCACCTGATCTGGAAGCTCTACCGGGCGGAGCGCTTCAAGGAGGACCCGGCGCCGCTCGTGGCTTTTGCCCAGGCCGCGAATCTCGTGAAGATGGGAAGCATCTTCACGGAGATGACCCTGCGTGGTGAGATGACCCCCCTCCTGATCAAGCGATGGGCCAACTTCGACAGCCTGGTGACCATGTGAACGCTGTTGTGGACCTGGACACGCGCCGAGCCGCCCTCCGGCGACGCTTTCGCGCCTGGCACAACGTGGCCCGCTCGGCCACCCGCCGTCGGCTCGACCCGGGCTGGATCCCCCGGCCCCATGCGGCGCACCTCATCACCACCTACAAGTGCAACCTCAAGTGCACCGGCTGTCCGAGCTGGCAGGTCAAGAACCACGACGACCTGAGCACCGAGGAGTGGCTCGGGGTCTTCCGCCAGCTCTGGTCGCTGGACATCGTGAAGATCCTCGGTGGCGAGCCCTTCGTGCGCACCGACGTCGTCGAGCTGCTCTCCGCCGTCCGCGAGATCATCGACCCCTACATCCTCCAGGTCACCACCAACGGCATGCTGACCCGGCGGATCGTCGAGGCGGTCGACGCCATCGCCTGGCCGGGGCTCCAGCTTCGCATCAGCGTCGACGGCCTCGAGAACACCCACGACCAGATCCGCGGCGTCGATGGCAGCCGCCGCACCGTGGAGCGCACGGTGCGAGAGGTGGGCGAGCTGCGGGCCAAGTACGGCTTCAAGTTCGGCATCAACTTCGCGCTGACGGACTCGTCGATCCCGGAGATGGACGCCATGATCGCCTTCGCCGAGGAGGTCGGCGCCGACCTGATCCCGGGGGTCAACGTGGACCCCTTCCTCATCGAGACCACTCCACCGGAGGAAGGTCCCCCGCAGCGCATGATCCTCGTGAGCGACCCCGACAAGGCCTACCAGGCCCTGGCCGACGCCCGCGTGGGCACCCGGCAGGAGCTGCCGCTCATCGACCACCTCTACTCGCGCCTGATCACCAAGAACGTCTACAGCTACCAGCTCCACGAGGAGGGCCTCTCCTTCCCCTGTCGGGAGCTGCGGGACCTGCTGTACCTGCTGCCCAACGGGGACATCGTGCGCTGCGGCCTGGACCATCGACCTGTCGGCAACGTGCGCGTGAGTTCCTTCGACGACATCTGGTACGGCTCGGAGATCGAGGCCTGGCGGGACAAGGTCGACCGCTGCCCGGGCTGCATGCAGACCTCGGTGCAGATCCTGTCCCGGCTCTATGGCGGGTGCATCACGGCTTGACAGGACGGTCGACGGCCCGTCGGATCAGGTGTGTCCGATTCGGCAGGGGTGCGTAGAAGTCGAGGGAGCCGTAGGTCCCGAGCAGCCAGCCCTCACGGCCGGCCTCGTTGAGCCACTCGACCACGCAGCCCCAGTAGACCGGGTCGCGGACCCCCCTCGAGCCCTGGCAGTCGACCACCACGGAGGCTTCCTTCTTCTTGTTCTCGCCCACACAGCTGTGGCTGTACTGCTGGAAGCAGACGGTGTCGTACTCGTAGGCGATGAGGGCCTCGGGCGAGGACGGGGCGGGAGCTTCCTGGGCGAGGGCATAGGACCCGGCGCCGAGCAGTGCCGCGAGCAGGAGGACGGGGAGGTGCTTCATGGATTCCTCTCGGGTTGTCGGCTCCTGGTACCCTGTCAGAGTGAGACGGGACGTCTTCCTGTACTGCGTGAACCGGTCTGTCGCCCTGTCCAGCCGGGACCTCGCGGAGCACGATCGACTGGCACTGAGTCGGAACCTGTCCGGCGCGGTGGAGGCCGGGCTGGTCGTGTCGCTGGGGCTGGCGCACCCCGGACCCCTCGTGGTGCGGGTGGTGGAGGGGGCGCTGACCGAGCAGGAGCAGGCCGAGTGGGTGGGCCACTTCGCGGCCTGGCTCCAGCTCCCCGACGGTCGCCTCGGAGTCGAGAGCGGCTTTCCTCCCTACCCGGACCTGCACACCCTGCGCAGCGTGGAGGTCTCGCCGGGACGCCACCGGCTCGACGTCTACACCTACATGGGGGGGAGCCTCAACGGCGAGGTCTGCTTCCGGCAGGTCGGCGAGGGGGCGCCGCTGGGGGCCTGGTTCCGACAGACCCGCCCGGGTGAGGAGTTCCCGGACTGGCTGGCCCTGCGCTGCATGGACTACCCGGAGATGGACCCCGGCTTCGAGGAGGACTGGGCCGCGCTGGCCGAGTCGCGGGACTACGCCCGGGCCCTGTCCCGCCTGGAGGCCCGGCCGCCCGTGGCCTTCGTCGTGCAGCTCACGCCGCTTCGGAATCGGCCGACCTCCCCGGTGCTGGACGAGCAGGGCCGGGTGGTGGCCAGCGCGGGGGCGCGCCGGACGGACTTCTGCCCGCGCGGCCTCGACGCGCTGGTCTCGCTCAGGGCGGAGACGGAGGACACGGACCTCCCGATGCCGACGGAGCTTCCCGAGGCGATCGGTTCGGTCGGTGAGCCCGTCCCGAGGCGGAGCCTGCTCGGTCGCCTGCGGCGTTGGTTGGGGTGAACCCGGGCGATTCCACCTCGGCATTGATGAATGTTCCTGCGTTGGGACACGTTGTGACAAAGAGGAGCAGATCCGGCCCGCCCCGGTGTCAAAGAACCAGACATGGACACTCCCCTCCACCGGCACCTCGTCGCGCTCGCCCTGGGGGCGGCCCTGCTCGTGTGTGCGGCGCCGGCCCAGGCCGCGGCTCCCGGGCCCGATCGCCTGACCCTGCAGGCCAGCGCGGTGGAGCTGGGCTGGGAGGTCGAGGACCTCAACCCCGCGGGAGCCATCGAGCTGGAGTGGATCCTGTCCCGGCGGGATCTGCGGGTGTTGACCTGGAACGCCGAGCTCGGCACCCACTACGACCGGGACCTGGGCACGGGGCTCTACGTGGGCAGCGCCCTGGCCCGGCACTGGCACACCTGGCGCGGGGCCTACGCCGGCGTGCGCGTGGGGCTGGGCCTGCAGGGGCTCGCACGTGGCGCCGCACCCTCGGCGCTGGCCGAGGAGGACCCCGCCACCTGGAGCTGGGTGGCCCGCGTCCCGGTGGGCGTCGAGGTGGGCTGGCAGCACCCGGCCCGTGGCTGGCGCGTGGGGCTGCGCGCCGAGCAGGTCGTCTGGACGCCCTACGTCTCCAAGCTCCCCTACCGCTTCGCCGTCCAGTCGAGCGCCGGCGCCGTGGTGTCCGTGCCGCTGTTCTGGAAGCGCGGCCCGGTGAAGGCTCCGCGGTCCTCGCCGGCGACGATGGAGCCCGAGCAGGAGGGGTAGATGCCCTTCGTGACCTACTCCAGAACCTCGATCCCCGGCGGGTCGAGCCGCTGGGCTCGGTAGAAGCCCACGATGAGGTCCCCGGACTCGGGCCACTGGGCCTGCCAGGCCACCTCGCCGGACGAGGTCACCTCCACCATGCGGTTGAAGCGGGCCGCACCGACCGCCATCAGCGTGTTGCCATTGTCGAGGCGGTTCGCGTCGCCCCAGTAGCCGGCGTAGAAGTCCAGGTCCGCGGCGGGGGGGTACTGCCAGAGGATCCGGGCCTCCGAGGCGTCGGCATCGACCACGAACTCCACGGCCCGGCTCCAGCGCCGGTCCGGCCCGTTGTCGAAGACCAGCAGGTGGTCCTCTGCGAGCACCTCGATGGCGTGCTGCTGCTCGAACGCGTCGCCGTCCAGGGTGATCGGGGCCTCTGGACCGAAGCGCCACTCGACCTCCTGGGTCGCCCGGCTGAACTTGACGATCTCGGAGAGGTTGCGCAGGCTCAGGTAGACGTCGTCGCCGTCGATGGCCACTGAGTTCGCGTGGGTCCAGTCCTCGACCCACTGGACCTCCAGGTGATCGAAGGTGTCCCAGGACCAGGTCTCGGCCCCGTCCCGGTCGCGGACCACGATGCGATCGCCGCGGGTGCCGTCGACGAAGTGTTTCTCCAGGGTCAGCATCGTGTCGTCGGCGAGGAGCTCCATGGTGTGGTGCATGAAGCCGGTGCTGCTGAAGCCGGGCTGCTCGGGTCCCTCCCAGAGCACCTCGCCCGCCAGGTCGACCTCGCGGGGCTTCTGGCCCGTCGGCACCGAGGCCCCGAGCAGCACGGTCCCGGCGTCGGAGAGGCGCGTGTCCATGGCGCCGATGTCGTCCCCGCTCGTCATGGCGTGGACCCACACCGGGTAGCCCTCCATGTCGACCATCACGGCGGTGCAGGGGGCGCCGACCTCGTAGCGGTAGTTGTCGAACAGCGTCCAGCCGTCCCGGGCGAGGTTCGGGTCGTGGACCTCGATCTCGGGCACGGCGACGTGATCCGGCAGGTCCCGGGCGGTGCAGGTCACCGGGGTCGACCAGACCGCGCCGTCCGCGGTGGTGCTGTGGGCCTCCAGGCTGTACGCCTGGCCGGCGCGGAGCCCGATCACCAGCACCTCGTGCTCGGTGTGCTCCCCAGGCTCGGAGCGGCGGAAGCGGCCGTGGGTCGGAGATCCGTACTCGACGGCCGAGTCGGCCGGCAGGTTGGTGGTCCAGCTCAGGCGGCAGGCGAGGGGATTGCCCGGGGTGTCCGCCACCTCCAGGTGGGAGAGCACCAGCCCGCCGCTGCCCGTGTCCACGTGTCCCGGCCCCCCGCCCTCGGGGCAGGCCACGAGCGCCAGGATCCAGACGACGAAGGACATCGGCGGGACCATAGCCGGATAGACCGCCCACATGCTCTGGACGACCCTGCTGGCCTGCGGGCCGACGACTCTGGAGCTCGGCGGCTTCGAGGTCGTGATCGACGAGAAGACCGCCGTGCTCGACATCACCCACAGCGTGCGGGGCGATGCCCTGTCCGGCCTCCGCTTCCTGGCCGGCACCGGGGAGACCGACATCGAGTTCAGCGTCGGCTCCTTCAGGTTCACCGATCACGGCGAGGACCTGGAGCGCGCCACCAGCGTGGACCGGATCTTCACCCTCGGCGGCGGCTCCGTGCTGCTGTCCCTGGACGACGCCGACGGCATCGCCCTGGGGGATCTCTCGCTGCAGCCCTGGGGCGACGACACCCTGTTCCTCGACTTCATCGCCACCCAGACGGGCAACCGCATCGCGCTGGAGGCGGACTGCGACCCCGACGAGCACTTCCTGGGCCTCGGGAGCCACGCCTTCGACGTCGACCACGTCGGCGAGTCCTTCGGACTCTGGGTGTCCGAGCCCGGCATCGGCAAGTCCGACGAGGACAGCTACCCCGACGACTGGTTCATCACCGGCACCCGGCACAGCTCGTCCTACCCGGTGCCTGTCGCCCTGCGACCCCAGCAGGCCCACGCCGTCAGCGTGGTCAACCCCTCGCGGGTCGAAGTCGACCTCTGCGATACCGACCCCGACCGCTTCCGTCTGACCTCCTGGGAGGAGCAGGGCCTGCGCTTCGCCCTCACCTCGGGCGAGGGCCCGCTCGAGGTGGTGCAGCACCTGGCCCGGGACGTCACCGGGACCCCGGACCTGGCGCCGCCCTGGGCCTTCGCGCCGTGGAACGACGCCATCCGCGGCGAGGACCGCGTGCGCGAGGTCGCCGAGACCCTGCGTGCCGCCGGCGCCCCTTCGTCGGTCATCTGGACCGAGGACTGGAAGGGGGCCGAGCAGACGGCCTTCGGCTACCACCTCACCGGCGAGTGGTTCGTCGACGACACCCTCTACCCGGACGCTGCGGACCTCGCCCAGGAGCTCGAGGACCAGGGCTTCAAGTGGTTCGCCTACTTCGCACCCTTCCTGGAGGAGGACACGGTCACCTGGGACGAGGCCGCGGAGGCGGGGGTCATGATCCTCGACGAGACCGGCGCTCCCTACACCTTCAACGGCCCCTCGCTCCAGAGCTTCTCGATGGTGGACCTGAGCCGGGAGTCGGGTCGGAACTTCGCGGTCGAGCGCATGACGGCGGCCCTGGAACTCGGCTTCGACGGGTGGATGGCGGACTACGCCGAGTGGCTGCCGACCGACGCGCGGCTGGGCAGCACGGACAGTGCCCTGCGGTCCCACAACGACTTCCCGCGGTGGTGGCAGGAGACCAACCTGGTGGCCCAGGCCGGCCTCGACGCCACCTTCTTCGCCCGCTCGGGCTGGATGGGCACCCAGGGACTGGCGCCGATCGTCTGGGGCGGCGACCAGCGCACCAGCTTCGACACCGACGACGGCTTCCCCACGGTGCTGCCCCTGGGCCTCGGTCTCTCCGCCAGCGGGGTGCCGGTCTACACCCACGACGTCGCCGGCTACCAGTCCATCGGCAACGACCCCGGCGACCAGGAGCTCTGGTTCCGCTGGGCTTCGCTGGGGGCCTTCACGCCGATCCTGCGCACCCACCACGGGGCCTTCGACACCGACAACCACCAGTTCGACACCGACCTGGAGACCCTCGAGCACTGGGTCGCGGTGACGACCGAGCACACCCGCCTGTGGCCCTATCGCTACGCCCTCGCCGCCAGGGCCACCACCGACGGCACCCCGATGATCCTGCCGGTGTCCTTCGTCTACGACGCCCCCTGGGACCGGATCGACGCCTGGCTGCTGGGGGAGGGCCTGCTCGTGGCGCCCGTGCTCGAGCGAGGCGTCACCTCCCGGCAGGTCGACCTGCCCGAGGAGGTCACCTGGTACGACTGGTGGACCCACGAGGAGGTGGCGTCCGGTGTCTTCGACGCCGAGGTGGACGAGATCCCGGTCTTCGTCGCCGCCGGCACCACCGTTCCCCTCTTCGAGGAGGTCCCCGACACCCTTGCGGCGACCAACGTGGAGGGCTGGACGGACCTCGACGACGCCGACGCGGCCCGGGTGCTGGTGCTCTTCGGAGGCGGTGGGGACTTCGACGAGGCCGATGGGACCACCTACCGGCCCACGGGCACGCCGACCGGCGCTGGTGAGCAGAGCTTCACGCTGACCTCCGGGACGGTGAGCGTGGCCGGGGTCGACCTGGCCATCGACGGGCCCCGGGAGCGGACCTATCGGGTGGTCGTGGTGCCCTGAGATCCTGGGGGCGACCTGCCCTGTGACAGGACGACAACAGGATTGTTTGAGCCACCGATCCCGCTGGGATAGCCAGCAGTCATGGCGGAGCTCTATACCTGCTGGAGTGAACCCCCGGAGGCGCTGCTCTGGCGGCACGTCGGGCGGGCTGGGCTGTTGGATCGGCTGCTGGAGGGCGCACGGCGCTTCTTCGCGGGGGAGGATCCCCGGGCGGTGTGGATCCACGGGCCTCCGGGCTCGGGTCGCACCCACCTGCTCGCCGTGCTGGCGGAGCGCCTCGCGGAGGGAGCCGAGGCCGCCGGTGTCGAGCTGGTGCGGGTCCACGAGGACCTCCCGGGTCACCGCTCGGCGGAGGCCCTGCGGCAGCGGCTGGCGAGGTCCGGGGACCTCCGTCCGTGGACCCTCTGGCCCGACGAGGAGGCGTCTGGTGGTGCCGAGTCCTCCCGCCGCGTGTTGCTCTTCGACGGACTGGATCGCCAGCTCCGCAGCCTGGGCGCCAATGGCCGCACGGCGTTGCGCGCGGCGCTGGCGGGCACGACGTGGATCGTCGGCACGGCGGACCGGGGCCCCGAAGAGGTGACCTCTCCCACGGAGGCCTTCCGCGGTGCCTTCTCGGTCGAGGCGCTGGGGCCGCTGCCCGAGCGGGAGGCCGAGGACCTGCTCGACCGGACCGGCCCGGAGGACTCGGCGCGGCCCGGACGCCGGGCCACCCTGGTCGTGCTCGCCGGCGGCGTCCCGCGCACGCTGGTCGCTCTCTCCGAGCAGGTGGCGGCCGAGCCCGATGGCAGCGCAGCCGGTCACCTGTCCCGGGTGCTCGCCAACTGGACCCCCGAGCTCCGCCTGCGCTACCGGGGGCTCTCGTCCCAGGCCCAGCGGGTCCTGGAGCGCGTCTCCGAAGCCCCCCGGGCCCTCACCCCGACGGAGCTGGCCCGGCACCTGGGGCGCAGCCCGTCGGCCATCTCCGTGCTCTGCAACCGCCTGGTCGACGACGGCGTGCTCCGCCGCGAGGTGCGCGGCCGGAACAGCCTCTACACCGTGGTCGATCCGGTGCTCCGCTACTGGCTGGAGGAGCGCGGCGGCGCCTGGCCCGGATCCCGCATCCACCTGGCCTGTGAGCTGCTGGAGGTCGCTGGCCGGAACCGGGAGGGATCCAGCGGGCCCCCGGTGGTTCGCGATCCCGACTGGGAGGCCGTCGTCGCCGAGGCGGAGGGATCGCTGTCGCGCGGGGACCTGGGGGCGGCGCGACCGGCCCTGAAGCGAGCTCGGACCCTGCCGGCTTCGCCGGACTCGACCCTGCGGCTGGCCTGTGCCCTGCCGGATGACCTCGCGGGCAAGCTGCCGCTGCTCGGGCCGCTCGTGGTCCACGCCGGCGACAGCGCCCTGCGGGCCGTGCTCACCTTCGCCCTGGCGCTGCGCCAGGGGCCGGACGCCGTGCCCGGGGCCTTCGTGCAGCTCCTCGCCAGCCTCGCCGAGGCCGTCGGCGACAAGGAGGCGACGGTCGGCTTCGGCCCCGTGGACTACCTGCGCTGGCAGCACCTCGCCCGGCTGGTCTCGTCGGTCATCGGCGCGGTGCCACCGGTGGCCGCGATCCCGCTCGAGCGGTCGGCACAGGAGCAGCTCGCCAGGCTGCCCTACCTGCGCGGGGTGTTCATCCAGCGCGGCTTCGGAGCGGCCGACCCACCGCTGGTCACCCGCGAAGCGGTCCAGCCCTGGGCTCCGCCGGGCACGGATCCCACCCTGGAGCGCCTGCTGGCCGTCTTCCATCGCGACGGGGATGGGCCCCGCTGCGAGGCCGCCCTGGCCCTCGTCCGGCGCTACGAAGGCCGACTGCCGCGGTGCTCGGCACCCCACCGCCCGGTGGCGGGGGGAGCGGACCTGGTCGCGGAGCTGGCCGGGCCTCACGGCCCGGGACTGCGCTGGGCGGCCAGCTTCGCTCGTGCCTCTGGAGAGGCCTTCACGGGGCTCCTGGTGCGGTTCGCTGACGCGCCAGCGGGTCGGCTCGTGGACCCGGTGGTGCTGCTGGCCATGAGCCGACTCGCCCGCGAGTCCTCCGACCGGGCCGACACCCTCCTCGGAGTCCTCGGCGACGCCCACCGGCCCCTGGCGGAGGGGGTCCACCAGCTCACCAGCCAGCTCGCCGCCGCCGCGAACGGGCCACTGCACGCGGAGCTGCAGGCCCTCTCGGATCTGCTCGACTGAGTCCCTGCGCACGTCCGTCCGGTGCGATCCTGGGCGTTGCCGGTGTCCAATTGGCTTGTGGAGTGCCCCTCCGTCGAGCTAAGAGGACTTCTTCCCCCGTCACGGGGAGTCTCCGTGTCGTCCTTCGCCCTCCTCCTCCTCACCGCCTGCGCCCCTGACGTCAGCGTCAGCCAGGTGCGGGGCGAGTTCCTCGTCAGCCCCACCGTGACCGATGTCGGCATGGTCGGCGTCGGCGAGACGCTGGAGTTCAACCTCCAGCTCGACCACGTCGACGGTCCCCGGGTAGACCTTCGCAACGTCACGGTCCAGTGGGTCGAAGGCGGTGGCTTCGAGGTCATCGACTTCCCCGAGGAGCTGGAGCCCTTCGGCACCGGCTTCGTGGTGCTGGAGTTCACGCCGCCCTACGCGGGGTTCCACCGGTCCACGCTGAGCATCGTCAGCGACGGCGAGGAGTCCGTCGTCGAGGCGGAGCTCCGCGGTCGGGGTGGCGGGGCCGGGGTCCAGATCTGGCCCCTCGTGCTGGACTTCGGCCAGGTCGATCCCGGCGAGCACACCACCATGGACCTGACCGTCGCCAGCGTCGGCGAGGCGTCCTTGACGTACTCGGTCTCGGTGCTCGGCGGCGAGGACTTCTCGTCTTCGTCCACCGAAGTCGTGGTGGCGGCGGGCGCCGAGGCGACCCAGACCGTGTCCGTCGCGGCACCCGACGACGACGTCCTCCGGGACACCCTGGTGGTGACCACCGACGACCCGGCCCACACCACCTGGCAGATCCCCCTGCGCGCCAACGACTGCGAGCAGGGCTCGGCCCACCTCTACGACGAGGACTCGGACGGGGTCACGAGCTGTGCGGGGGACTGCGACGACGACGACCCGCGCATCCATCCCGGTGCGCAGGAGGACTGGGACGAGGTCGATCAGGACTGTGACGGCGAGATCGACGAGGGCACCATCGGCGCCGACGACGACGAGGACGGCTACTCGGAGTTCGAGGGCGACTGCAACGACGCCGACCCGGAGGTCGGTCCCGACGGCACCGAGATCGCCAACGGGGTCGACGACGACTGCGACGGCGTGGTCGATGACGGCGTCGGCGCTGACGACAGCGACGGCGACGGCTACGCCTCCTGGGCCGACGACTGCGACGACGCCGACGCCGACACCTACCCCGGCGCGCCCGAGCTCGAGGACGGCGTCGACAACGACTGCGACGGTGACATCGACGAAGGCACCACCCTCTACGACGACGACGGCGACCACTACACGGAGGCGGACGGTGACTGCGACGACACGGACGCCGACATCAAGCCCGGCAGCGCTGAGGCCGAGAACGGTGTCGATGATGACTGCGACGGTGACGTCGACGAAGGCACCCGGTCGTACGACGACGACGGCGACGGCTTCACGGAGCGCGGCGGCGACTGCGACGACACCGACGCCGAGGTGAACCCCGGGGCCCCCGAGGACTACGACGACGACATCGACAACGACTGCGACGGGACGGTGGACGGATGATCGGTGCGGCCCTTCTCGCGAGCCTGGCGGCCGGCACGGTCTCCGCCCAGGACGTCCTCATCTACTACAACAGCGGGGAGATGGGCACGTCGGGGCTCGCGGGCCTCGAGAGCGCCCTGACCTCGGCGGGAGCCAGCGTCACCACCACCGGGGTGGCGGGGACCACGTCCTGGCCGACCAGCTACGGCTCCTCGATCAAGCTGCTGATCTTCCTGTTGCCCCCCGACTCCTTCAGCGGTGCCGAGGCCAACGCGGTCGCCAGCGTGGTCAAGTACGGCGGCCGGGTCGTGGTCACCGGCGACTGGCACTCCGGAGGCACCGGCTACAACGCGGAGAACACCTACGCCAACACGCTGCTGTCGAATCTGGGCGTGTCGATGCGCATCCAGAACGACGCCATCTGGGGCGGTGGATGCAGCAGCACCACGGCCATCTCCTCGGATCAGCTCACCAGCGGCGTCTCCCGGATGTACGGCTCGAGCAGCTCCTATGTCACCGGTGGCACCTCGCTGATGTCCAACGGCGGCAAGGACATCATCCAGGTCGAGGAGATCCCCGGCGCCTCGGGCTCCCGCACCCCCTACGACGTGATCGTCTCCGGCGACACCAACGCCTTCCTCGACACCTGCACCGGCGTGAGCAGCTCCACGGCCAACTACGGCTTCTGGACCAACCTCTACACGGGGCTCTGCACCGACGACGACGGCGACGGCTACACGGACTCGAGCTGTGGCGGCACCGACTGCGACGACTCGGACGCCTCCAGCTACCCCGGAGCGACCGAGACCTGCGACGGCGCCGACAACGACTGCGACAGCAGCATCGACGAGGGCGTGACCACCCTCTACTACCGCGACGCCGACAGCGACTTCTACGGCGACGCGTCGTCTTCCTCGGCCGCCTGCAGCGTGCCCGCCGGCTACGTCTCCAACAGCACCGACTGCGACGACACCGACAGCTCCGTGCACCCCGGCGGCACCGAGACCTGCGATGGCGAGGACGAGGACTGCGACGGGGACATCGACGAAGGCGTCGAGAACACCTACTACCGGGACTCCGACGGCGACGGCTTCGGCAACGCCTCCGTCTCGACCGACGCCTGCTCGGTGCCCTCGGGCTACTCCGCCGACAACACCGACTGCGACGACGGTGACGGCACGCGCTACCCCGGCGCCCCCGAGGTCTGCGACGGTGACGACGAGGACTGCGACAGCGACATCGACGAGGGCAAGACCGGTGTCTACTACTACGACGCCGACAGCGACGGCTGGGGGGACAGCTCCATCACCAGCGAGTCCTGCTCCGCGGGCTCCGGCTATGTCAGCGACGGTGGCGACTGTGACGACAGCGACTCCAGCGCCTACCCGGGCGCCACGGAGGTCCCCTACGACGGGGTGGACCAGGACTGCGACGGCGACGACCTCTGCGACGTCGACGGCGACGGCGTGGACGCCACCGACTGCTCGCCGGGCACCGACTGCGACGACGAGGACCCGGCGACGTACCCCGGGGCCACCGAGCGGCCCTATGACGGGGTGGACCAGGACTGCGACGGCGCAGACATCATCGACCAGGACGGTGACGGCTACGACGCCGACCATGCCGGCGGCAACGACTGCGACGACACCAACGCCAGCGTGAAGCCCGGCGCGTCGGAGACCTGCGACGGGATCGACGAGGACTGTGACTCCAGCGTCGACGAGGGCACCGACTGTGCCGACGACGACGGCGACGGCTTCACCGAGGACGACGGCGACTGCAACGACGGAGACCCCGACGTCGGGCCGGATCAGGTCGAGATCGACGAGAACGGTGTCGACGACGACTGCGACGGCCAGGTCGACGCTGACGTGCCCGACCCGGACGGCGACGGCTACCTGGTCGAGGGCGGTGACTGCGGGGAAGGCGACCCCAACACCTACCCTGGGGCGCCGGAGCTCTCCGACGCCGTCGACAACGACTGTGACGGCGAGGTCGACGAGGGCACCGCGAGCTTCGATGACGACGGCGACACCTACACGGAGATGGACGGGGACTGCCACGACGGCGACGACACGGTCTACCCGGAAGCGCCGGAGCTCGAAGACGGCGTCGACAACGAATGCGACGGCGTGATCGACGAGGGCAGCGACCGGGCCGACGACGACGGCTACGGCTTCACCGAGGAGGCCGGGGACTGCGACGACGGCGACCCCGGAGTCCACCCGGGCGCCGAAGAGGTGGCCGACGCGGTCGACAACGACTGCGACGAGAAGGTCGACGAAGGCACCTCGGCTTACGACGACGACACCGACGGGTTCTCCGAGGACGAGGGCGACTGCGACGACGCCGACGGCTGGAAGCACCCCGACGCGCCGGAGGCCTGCGACGGCCTCGACAACAACTGCGACGAGATCGTCGACGAGGGCTGCGAGGGCAGCGAGAGCGGCGAACCGGGCGGCTCCTCGGACACGGGCAACTGCGCGGCGAGGTCGGGGTCCGGCGGTGGCTGGCTCTGGCTCCTGCCCCTGGCGATGCTCGGGCGACGGCGCGAGCGGCGGCCGTAGTCACGCTGCCCTGAGTCACGTCTCGGGGCGAGGTCTGCAACAACCTCGTGGCGGAGGACGGATGGCTGTGGGCGTGGGATAGCCTCCTGGACTCGGAGGCCGACCATGAAGCGCAAGAAGATGGCCATCCTCGTCGGGGGCGGTCCGGCACCGGGCATCAACAGCGTGATCAGCGCGGCGACGATCCGTTGCCGGCTCGACGGCGTCGAGATGCTGGGGATCCAGGACGGGTTCCGCTGGCTGATGGAGGGCAACGTGGACCACGTGCGCCCGCTGACCATCGACAGCGTCAGTCGCATCCACTACCTCGGGGGCTCCTACATCGGCATCTCCCGCGCCAACCCCACGAAGTCGCCCGAGGCGCTGGAGCAGGTGGTCACGTCGCTGCTGCGGCTGAACGTCTCCCAGCTCATCACCATCGGCGGTGACGACACGGCGTTCTCGGCCCTGCAGGTCGAGCGCAAGGCCGCCGGGCGCATCCGCGTGGTCCACGTGCCCAAGACCATCGACAACGACCTGGACCTGCCCAAGAGCGTGGACACCTTCGGCTACCAGACGGCTCGCGATGTCGGCGTGAACATCGTCAAGAACCTGATGACCGACGCGCTCACCACGACCCGCTGGTACTTCTGCATCGCGATGGGTCGCAAGGCGGGACACCTGGCCCTGGGCATCGGCAAGGCTGCGGGTGCGACCCTGACACTCATCCCGGAGGAGTGGGGCTGCGAGAACATCCCCTTCAAGGACATCGTCGACACCCTCGTCGGCGCGATCCTCAAGCGAATGAGCTACGGCCGCTCCGACGGGGTCGCCGTCATCGCCGAGGGGGTGGTGCTGGGCATCGACCCCAAGGACATCGCGGCGGTGGCCGACGCGGAGCGCGACGCCCACGGCCACGTGCGCATCGCCGAGATCAACATCGGCGAGCTGATCAAGCAGGCGGTCCAGGAGCGCCTGGCCGAGTTTGGCCGCAAGCCCACGGTGGTGGCCAAGAACATCGGCTACGAGCTCCGCTGCGCCGACCCCATCCCCTTCGACATCGAGTACACCCGCGACCTGGGCTACTCGGCGGCCAAGTACCTGCTCGCCGGTGGCAACGGCGTCATGGCGTCGATGCAGGCGGGGCACTTCGTGCCCGTGCCCTTCCAGGAGATGCTCGATCCCAAGACGGGGCGGACGCGGGTGCGCCTCGTGGACCTGAACAGCACCCGCTATGGGATCGCCCGCCGCTACATGATCCGCCTTCGGCGGGACGACTTCGACGACCCCCACGAGCTGGCCAAGATCGCCGCGACCTCCGGGGTCTCCCTGGACGCCTTCCGCTCCCAGTTCCAGCACCTGATCGACAACGAGCCGCCACCGCTGCGCTTCGACGTCGCGGAACGGGCGACCAGGGCGGCCAAGGCCCCTCGCAAGAAGGGCAAGTCTCGATCCTGAACGGCGCCGTCCGATCCTCGCGGTCACGACCGTTCTCACCCCGGAGTCCCGAGGACCGCGCTGTTGTTGACCTTGACCCTCTCGATGTCCTGGGGGTGGTGGGTCAAGCGCTGCGCCGACGCCCCGTCCGAGCAGGTCAGTCCAGGATCGCCTCGATCCCCGCCACGGCGATCAGCTCGCGCTCGGCTCCGCAGGACCGGTAGCGGTACATCTCGAACATGTGGTTGCCGGAATACGGCGCGTACCACTCCGCGTACCAGTGGCGCTGGTCGCCCTCGACCTCGTCCACCACGATCCCCTGCTTGCCCTCGACGGGGCGATCGTCGAAGGAGAGGTCCATGATGTACTTGCAGTCCGCTGGCCCGTCGGCGGCGACGTCGGTCCAGAGACCCACCGGGATCGCCTCGCCGAGGGGGTGGCCGGGATCCGGGACCCCGTACCTGGAGAGCTGCGCCGCGGCCGCGCGGGCGTCCTTGGCGGCCTTGCCGAGAAAGAGCGGCTCCCCTGCGGGCTGGAACGTGAAGACGTACTGGTCGGGCAGCGGCACGTAGGTCTGGTAGCCAGCGCCCTGCTGGAACTCCTTCTCCTTGCCCTCCATCAGCTTGACCTTGGCCTCGATCACCCGGAGCGAGCAGGTCTTCTTGTGGGGCTGGAAGTAGAGCCGGACCTTGCTGGTGTCGCCCTTGTCGAACAGCGCCTGCTGGGACGGGGCGAGGGCCTCGGTGAAGCGGACGTCGTCGGGGCGCTCCACTCCGCCGAGGGTGACCTTCGTGAAGCCGCCGCCGACGAACCAGGCCTTCCAGCCTTCGCCCTCGCGGAAGATGCGGATGCGGCGGGTGTGGTCGGCGGCGCCCCCGGCCCACTTGAGGTAGTCCCCGGGGAGCTGCTCGAGGCTGATCTCGGGGCAGGGGTCTTCGGTGGCGGCCGGGTCCGACGACCCGGTGTCACACGCGAGGAAGGCGGCCAGGGCGAGGAGCATGGGGACCTCCAGCCCCCTTCCTGTAGCACCGTAGCCGGCTCGCCACCCCCCCTCGTGGGTGCTCGAAGACAGCCTTCGACCGGGTTGAACCCTGGGCACCTGGAGTGAATGACCGTTCATTGGCAGACGCCACTCCAGGGAGCGGCTATGCCCTGCAGACCCTCCCTCCAGTGGTCCAGCATGAGCCTCCTGTTGATCTTCGCCCTCGGATGTGACGACACCTCGCCGGTGGATGACACGGGCTACGAGACCGAGGAGGTCCCGCCTCCGGAGTTCCCGCCGTATTCGGAAGAGGAGGAGGAGGGGGGGTGCCCGACCTTCGAGGAGGGGCTCAACAGCGGCTTCCGGTCCCACGGGCAGCAGCGGCGCTTCACGCTCATCCTGCCCGACGAGCCCCAGGGGGCCCCGCTGGTCTTCAACTGGCACCCACTGGGCTGGGACGGCACCGGCTGGATCGACGCGATGGCGCTCGACGAGTGGGCCGAGGACATCGGGGCCATCGTGGTGGTGCCCGAGAGCTGCTGCTCGCCGTTCGAGTGGATGTTCATGAGCAGCGCCGTGGACAACGAGGACCTCGTGTTCTTCGACGACGCGCTCAACTGCCTCTGGCAGCAGTACGAGTACGACCACACCCGCATCCACTCCACGGGCCTGAGCGCCGGCGGCCTGTGGACCACCTACCTCACCATGTACCGATCCGAGTGGCTGGCCTCGACGGCGACCTTCTCCGGCGGCACCGAGGGCTTCATCTCCTGGAGCACGCCGGAGGATCCCATCCCGGTGCTCGTGAGCTGGGGCGGCGAGAGCGACCTCTGGAACGGCTACGACTTCGACCTCGCCAGCCAGTCCTTCTCCGCCGACATGCAGGCCAGCGGCAGCTTCGTGCTGGAGTGCGACCACGGCCTCGGCCACAGCATCCCGAGGTCGGGCTTCGAGTGGGCCTGGACCTTCCTGAGCGACCACCCCAAGGACGTTGCACCCGAGCCCTACGACGACGGGCTGCCCGACGACTTCCCGAGCTACTGCGTGATCCCCTAGGAGTACGAGTTGTTGTTTTGGCCTTCGCCTGGGCCTGATATGCTGGTCCCCCGGAGGTCTCCATGCACCGCCTTCCACTGCTCTGTCTCGCTCCCCTGTGCGTCGCCTGCGCCACGGCGGAGATCGAGGTTCCCACCGACGCGGACCACGATGGCCTGCTGTCAGACCTCGAGCTGGAGCTGGGGACCGACCCCGACGTGGCCGACAGCGATGGCGATGGCCACTCCGACGGGGACGAGGTCTCCGAGGGGTTCGACCCCCTCGACGTCGAGGACCACCCCTACCTGGGCGGCTACCCGGTCAATCGCTGTGAGACCAACCCGACGCCCTCGGGGACCGGGGGGGAGATCGGTGACGTCTGGGCCGACTTCGAGGCCCTGGACCAGTACGGCGAGAACGTGCGGCTGTACGACTTCTGCAACAGCTATGTCTACTTCGAGGCCGGGTCCTTCACGTGAGGCACCTGTCAGATGACGGCCGGTGGCCTCAACCAGATGTACCAGACCTACAAGGACAAGAACTTCATCATCATCGCCGCCTACTCGGGTGACTTCGACTACGAGCTCCCCGACGCCGACGACCTGATGGACTGGGCCCGGGAGTTCGGCATCACGACACCGGTGATCCAGGACGAAGGCTCTCGGCTCTACTGGCGCTACGGCACCGGAACGACGCCGCAGATGGCTCTGCTGGGGCCCGGGATGGAGGTCCTGGAGGTCGGCTTCCTCGACGAGGACGTGGTCGAGGAGTACCTCGGCGACGGGGCGGAGTAGGCGCTCCAGGAGCGCTCCGAACTCGGACCGGGTAGACTTCGCGGCCGTGAGGCTGTTCTCCTTGCTCCCGTTGCTGATGGCGCTCGCCGCGCCGGCCGCGAACGCGGCGACCGGCGACGTGAGTGTGGTGTATGGCGAGGCCCTCGTGGCCGACGGCGAGACCGCTGCGAAGCTCGTGGTCCAGGTGGAGGGCTCGGCTCCGGCCGACAAGGTCAAGATCAAGGCCACCACCGGGCGGACCGGCAAGGTGGAGCGGCAGTCCGACGGGAGCTTCGTGGTCGAGGTGGTCCCGCCGGCTGTCGAGGCGCCGGCAGAGCTGGTCATCGCGGTCAAGAGCAAGGGGGCCTTCACCGGGGAGTCCTCGGCGACGGTGCCCCTCGTCCCGCCGTCGACCGGATCGCTCGCCCTGAGCTTCTCCGTCGAGGCCGTGCGCGCGGGGGACAAGCCGGTCACGGTCACCATCACCCCGGAGGGTCCGGAGCACCTGCCCTCCGGACTGCGGCGGCTCTCGATCTACGCCAGCAACGGCCGCCTGGACGCGGCGAAGCGCCAGGACGACGGGAGCTGGACCGCACGCTGGACCCCGCCGTCTTCGGTGAACGCCCCCGAAGCGGTGTTGTTCGTGGCGGGCGACCTGAGCGCACCGGCGGAGGTCGTGGGGCTGGCGACCCTGCCCATCCTGTCCAGGCGCAAGGTGACCTTCGAGGTTCCCCAGGGCTCGATGAACCTGGTGTTCACGCCGGAGGGCCAGCAGGGCCCGCTGCCGGCCAACAGCAAGGGGCAGGTGTCCTTCACCCTCGACGTGCACCCGGCCCGGACGACCGCCCGCCTGCAGACCGTGCTCGACACCGGGGTGCGGCAGGACGAGACGGTGCCGCTGGAGACCGGCGCCCGGGCCCAGTTCAGCTTCGTGCGTCTCCCCGCGGGGGCGCGGGTCCCGGCCGGCCGCCGGATGAGCTTCCTCCTGGCCGTCACCGCGGCGACGGGAGCGCCCTGGAACCCCGCCGAAGACGGCTCCGGTCTGCAGCTCAAGGTGGAGGGACCGGGCGACCCCGGCGTGCAGAACCTCGGCGGCGGCTGGTACCGGGTCACGGCGACCGCGCCGGCCAGGCCGGGCACCTGGACGCTGAAGGCCACCCTGGGGGACCGCGCCACCTCGCAGTCGGTCAAGGTGGTCAAGGACTTCCCCGAGCTCGCCCTGGTCCCCGATCCCCTGTCGATCGCCGAGACCACGACCTCCGTGAAGCTGACCATCCGGGCCCGGGACCCCCAGGGGGGCAACCAGCCCGGGCGGCGCCTGCGAGTGTCGGCCACGGGGGCCACCACCTCGGGCGGCGTGGTCGATCGGGGCGACGGCACCTACACCCAGTCCTTCCGGCTGGCGAAGGCCGAGGAGGTCCACCTCGGCGTGCGGTCGACGCCTTCGACGGGGTCCCTGCCCCTGCGGCGGCTTCGGGTCTGGTCCGGACTGGGGGGCCAGGTCGCCGACGGCGAGCGCAGCTTCCCCGTCCTGGTGGCGGCCGAGGACGCCTGGGGGCTGCCCAGGGCCTCGGTGAAGGTCCAGCTCTCGGTCGCCCTGGGCGACGCGAGCTGTCCCGCCGAGGCCACCACGGGGCCCGACGGCCTCGCTGTGGTGAGCTGCACCGTGGGGACCCGTCCCGGACCGGTGGCCGTGGTCGGCAGCCACGGTCTGCTGAGCGCCTCGACGGCCGTCCACCTGGTGCCGGTGGGCAGCGAGCTGCCCGAGGGCACCGACGTCGGGTCCGAGAGCCTGCTCGTCGGGCTGGACCGCTGGCGACAGGCGGCCCCGGTCCTGCGCCTGCGGCGCGGAGAGGTCGTGGCGGTGGCGGCGGCGGCGGTTCCGATGATGGAGGTCGACGCGCCGGCCTCCAGCGGGTCGTCGTCGGGCGCGGGCGCCGCCGTGCCCGCGTCCACGAGTGGCAGTGCGGTGGTCGGCGTGACCGCGACCCCGATGCGGTGGGCCGTGCCCTCCAAGGCGCCGGAGGGGTCGAGCGCGGTCTACGGCGTGGAGCCCGGGTCCCCGCAGGCCGCCAGCGACACCGCGGGCAGCCCTCCTGCGATGGAGGCGCCCCCCGGCGCCGCCCCGACGAAGGAGCAGCGCAGCTTCGGCGGCGGGGGCAGCTCCGAGATCCCGATGGTGCGGGCCCGAGCTGGGCTGGCCTTCCTCGGCCAGCGCTACCGGGCGACTTCGGAGGGTGCCAACGCGGTCCTCCCCAGCTCGGCGGCCTTCAGCGCCAACCCGATCACGGGGGGCCCCGGGGTCTTCCTCTCCGCCGAGGGGTGGTTCCTCGACGGCCTGATCGGTGCGGACCTCCGGCTGCGGCAGAACACCTATGCGGCGGCCTCGATCGGTGAGTCCGATCGCGTCGGTGTGGGCCAGGCCTACGCGGGAGCCGCGTGGTCGGCGACGGAGCTCGGGCCGGTCCGGGTGCTGGTCGTGGGGGGCTACCACCGGCTCAACATCGACGTCGTCCGCTACACCGACAGCCTGCGTGACGACACCGACCTCTCCAACCGCACCCACAACGGCCTCCGGCTGGGCGGTGGCCTGGACGCGCTGATCGGGCCCGCTCATGCCCGCCTGGAGCTCGGCCAGACCTTTGCACCGCTGCCGGTCTGGACCGACCTCACCCTCGCCGTCGACGTGGTGGTGTACGACCCGATCTCCGTGAGCGCTGGCTACCAGCTCGGCTACCTCTACGGGACCTACGAGGTCGGAGGCGAGGAGACCAAGGCACGCAGCCTGCACAACCTCATCACCCTCGGCGCGTCCGTCACCTTCTGATGGCCCTCGATCCGCAGGCCCCCGACGATCGGGCCCGCTGGAACCGGAAGTGGCAGAGCCACGCCGCCGGCGAGGTGCCCGACTGGTTGGAGCCCTTCGACGAGGTGCTGCCGCACAGCGGGCGAGCGCTGGACGTGGCCTGCGGGGCGGGGCGGGGCTCGCTGCTGTGGGCTCGCCGCGGACTGGAGGTGACCGGCGTCGACGTCTCCGACGTGGGGCTCCAGCTCGCGCGGGGGCGCCTCGCCGCCGAGGGCCACGGGCTGGTCACGGAGCGCCGGGACCTGGTGCGGGACGTCCTGCCCCCGGGGCCCTGGCAGGCGATCTCGGTGCTGCGCTACCGTCCGGCTGCGGAGCTGTGGCCGGCGCTGCGGGCAGGCCTGGCGGCGGGGGGGGTGCTGGTGGTGGAGGTGCTCCACGTGCTCCAGCTCGAGCGCACCGAGCGCCCGAGGCGCTGCCGCCTGGCGGAGCCGGGGGAGGTCGCGGCAGGACTGGGAGACCTGGAGGTGGTCTACCTGGAGGAGGGGTGGTTCGACGGCCGGGCCTTGGCTCGTGCCATCGCCCGCCGCCCTGCGGGATAGACACGGTCGATGTCCGTCCTCGACCCCAAGCACGCCACCCGGTCGCGGGTGAACCAGGAGCCCCCGGAGCAGGTCGATGTCGCCATCATCGGCGCTGGCACGGGGGGACTGACGGCCGGCGCCTACCTGGCACGGCAGGGGTTGTCGGTGGCGGTCTTCGACCGGCACTACGTGGCGGGGGGCTGCGCGACCCAGTTCTCCCGGGGCAAGGGCGAAGACCGCTACGTCTTCGACATCGGCCTGCACTACGTCGGTGACTGCGCCGCCGATGGGCTGATCCCGCGGATCCTCCGCGGGGTCGACGTGGAGGTGGCCTTCAACCAGCTCGATCCGGAGGGCTTCGATCGCCTGGTCTTCCCGGACCTCGAGTTCCGCATTCCCTCGAACGTGGAGCTCTACCGGGAGCGCCTGGTCGAGCTGTTTCCGTCGGAGCGTCGCGGGATCGACCGCTACCTGAGACTGGTCCAGGAGGTGGACGAGATGGGCCGCCGGACGTTGTCGCAGCGAGGCCGGCCCGGGCTTCGCCTGGCCCTGACCGCCCTGCTCCACGGACGGCTCACGGCCCGCTACCAGGGCGCCACCATCTCGGAGTTCCTCGACACCTGCACCCGGGAGCCGCTGCTGAGGGCGATCATCCTCGGCCAGAGCGGCGACTATGGCCTGCCACCGACCGAGGTCTCGGCCCTGCTCCACGCCGGGCTGGCGAACCACTACTTCCTCGGTGCCTACTACCCCCAGGGAGGCGGCCAGGTGATCTCCGATCGCCTGGCGGAGACCATCGAGGCCCACGGCGGCGCCGTCTGTCTCTCCCGGGGCATCGAGGAGATCCTGGTGGAGCACGGTCGGGCGGTCGGCGTGCGCACGGAGCCACGCCGGCAGCAGCGCCACGACGTCCGGGCCGGCGTCGTGCTCTCCAACGCCGACCTGCTGGTCACCCTGCGCGAGCTCCTGCCCCCCGACAGCCTCACCGAGCCCTGGCGGCAGCGCCTGGGGGGCTTCAAGATGGCCGACGCCATCTTCATGACCGTGCTCGGCGTCACCGCCGACATGCGCGCGAAGGGCCTGGGGGCGGCCAACGTCTGGCAGTTCGACGGCCTGGACTTCGACGCGATGTACAGGGAGGCCCGGGCGCGCGAGACCATCGAGCCGGCGGGTTGCTACATCACGTCCGCCAGCCTCAAGGACCCCGACACCCCCGGGCATGCCCCGCCCGGCGTGACCGGGGTGGAGGTCATGAGCCTGGTGCCCGGAGCCCTCGACAAGTGGCGGATCTCCCCGGAGGGCTTCGCCGATCGGAGCTACCGCCGGGACCCGGCCTACCGGGCGATCAAGAAGAGACTTGAGGACAACCTGATCGCCCGCCTGGAGGCCCTCTTCCCGGGCACGGCGGAGACCATCGTGTTCCGGGAGTCCGCCACACCGGTCACCCACAGCCGCTACACCTCGGCCACGGACGGCACGGGCTACGGCCTCGCCTGCACGCCGGACCAGTTCCTCCAGAAGCGGCCCGGCTACCGGGGGCCGGTCCGGGGGCTGTACCTCTGCGGCGCCAGCCAGCGGGCGGGCCACGGCATCCTCGGGGCGATGTTGAGCGGCCGCAACGCTGCCGTGCGGGTGTGCGAGGAGCTGGGGCGGCCCCTCGGCCCCCTCGCCTGATGGCGGGGTCGGTCCCCTCGTCCTGCGAGGTCCTGGTCATCGGGGCCGGGATGGGCGGGCTCACGGCCGGGGCCCTGCTGTCGAAGGCCGGCCTCGAGGTCGTGGTGGTCGAGCCAGAGCGGCGCCCGGGCGGCTACCTGGCCGGGTTCAACCGGCGCCAGTTCGTGTTCGACAGCGCCATCCACTGGCTCAACCAGTGTGGTCCGGGTGGCTTCGTCCACAAGGTCATGAGCTGGATCGGCGAGGACTTCCCCGAGTGCCCGCCCCTGGAGCGCATCCGCCGCTACAAGGGCGAGAGCTTCGACTACCTGTTGACGGACCGCCCCGACGACCTCCGGGACCAGCTCATCGCCGAGGTGCCCGGCCAGCGGCGGGGCATCGAGCGCATGTTCAGGGACGCCAGGATCATCGGGGACCGCATGGCCCGCTTCGCCGACCTGATGCGCTCCACCGAGACCATGGCCTGGTGGGAGAAGCTCCGGTACGGCCTGAAGATGATGGCCTGGGGCATGCCCTTCGCCCGCTTCTACAAGAAGAACGCGGTCGACGGCCTGGCCCGGTACGACCCCACCGGTCGGTTGGCGGAGATCTTCTGCTCGGAGGAGGCCCTGCTCGCCGTGCTCGTGCCCCTGGGCTGGGCCTACAACAGGGACTTCCAGGCGCCCCCCGTCGGGGGCAGCCAGGCCTTTCCCCGGTGGCTGGTGGAGCGCATCCGGGCCGCGGGCTCGGAGGTGGTCCTGCGCCGGCGGGTGACGGAGATCCTGCTCGACAACAGCCGCGCCACCGGTGTCCGGCTCGCGAGCGGGGAGACGATCCGGGCCCGGTACGTCCTGGCGGCCTGCGACCTGGAGACGGTCTACACCCGCATGCTGCCGCCCGGGGTCGCCCCGGCCTCCCTGCTGGAGAAGCTGCGGGCGGCCGAGCTCTACGACTCCTCGGTCACCGTGTCCCTGGGCCTGGACTGTCCGGCCCAGGACCTGGGCTTCGGGGAGGAGATGATCTACCTGAGCCGGGACGGTGTGAGCCGAGAGGAGCAGAACGGGGGGGACCCGCACAAGAGCGGCCTCAGCATCCTCGCACCGGCGATCCGGGACCCGTCGATGGCGCCGGCGGGCAAGGGGACCCTCACCATCTACTGTCCCGCGACCCTGGAACAACACGACCGGTGGCACACCGGCCCCGGCCTGGAGCGGGGGGCGGCCTACAAGGCCTTCAAGAAGGACTACGCCCGTGTCCTGCTCGACCGGGTAGAGGGCGCCCTGGCCCCGGGGCTCCAGGACCACGTCGAGCTGCTCGACGTCGCCACGCCGGTCACCCACTGGCGCTACACCGGCAACCGGGGTGGCAGCATCATGGCGGCGCGTCCCACCAAGGCCAACATCCACGCCCGCGTCGCGCAATACCGGACACCCGTGGAGAACCTGCTGCTCGCCGGGCACTGGGCCGAGTACGGAGGCGGGGTCCCGATCGCCGCCAAGGCGGGCACCAACGCCAGCCTCCTGGTCCTCCGCGATCTGGATCGACGGGCCTTTGCCGACCTCGTGGCTGTCACGGACCGCCCGTACCCGTGAGGGCCCTCACCGCATCGTCGAAGCCTCGTCACGCGGGCTTCACCCGGCGAAGCGGAGTCGTCACTCAGCACTGAGACACTACGCAGCTCCGGGCACGTGCGCCCGAGATCCACGAGGAGATCATGGCCGAGAAGAAGACCACGGCGAAGAAGACCGCCGTGAAGAAGACCACCGCGAAGAAGACCACCCGAGCCAGGACCACCAGGGCCCGCAAGGCCGCTCCGAAGAAGACCCCGGCGTCCAAGGCCGCACCGCGTCGGACCACCCGCAAGCGCAGCGCTGCAGTGCCGGCGCCGCAGCCCGCCGCCCAGGACATCGCCGTCCGCGCCTACTACCTCTGGAAGCTCGGTGGGGCCGATCCCGTGGCCAACTGGCTCACGGCGGAGTCGGAGCTGCGCGCGGGGGCCTGAGGCCGACGAGGAGGGGCGGCGATTAGACTCGGGTCCATGGACGGACCCGCCCGTCGCCTCATCCTCATGCGTCATGGGAAGTGTCGCCGGGGCGATGAGGGCCTCGGTGATCATCGACGACAGCTCGACCCGGACGGCCGCGAGCAGTGCCTGCGGGTCGCGGGTGTCCTGCGGGCACGGGGCTGGATCCCGGACGCCGTGGTCAGCAGCGATGCGCTGCGCACCCGCCAGACCTGGGCCTCCATGGAGGGGGCCTTCGACCGGGACATCGCGGTGCGGTTCTCCAGCGAGCTCTACCTGGCCGGCCTGGGGGCCCTCCAGGCGTCCGCGGAGGGCTGGGATGTGGCCTGGTCGACCGTGCTCGCCATGGGACACAACCCCGGCTGGCAGGCGGCGGCCTCCGTGTTGTCCGGGGTACCCGTGGGGTTTTCGACCGCGACCGCGGCCCTGCTCGAGGGGGAGGACGTCCGGTGGGGGCGAGCCCTCGAGAGCCCCTGGCGGCTGGTCGAGCTCGTCCGGCCGGGGGGGATCTGATTGGAGTCGAAGACCGCCTTCGTGATGACGGGGGGAGGCAGCCTCGGTGCGGTCCACGTGGGCATGCTCCGGGCCCTCACCGAGGCCGGGGTGGCGGCCGACCTCGTGGTCGGGGCGTCGGCCGGCGCCATCAACGCCGTCGGCTATGCGGCCGGTCCCGATCGGACCGCCGCCGTGACGGCCCTGGAGCAGCTCTGGGAGGGAGTCCGTCGCAAGGACCTGGCCCGCTGGCGTCCTGGGCTGCTCTTCCGGCTGGTGAGCACGCGCCGGAACCACCTCTTCTCGCTGGACCGCGTCGAGCGTCGCCTGAGGGGCATCGCGCCGGTCGAGAACCTGGAGGACTGCGCGATCCCCTGTGGTGTGGTGGCGACCGACGTGGCCTATGGCGTGGAGGTCGTGCTGCGGGAGGGGGCGGCACTGGAGGCGGTGCTCGCGGCCTCGGCGGTTCCCGGCATCTGGCGCCCGCGGCGCGTCGGCGGGCGGCTGTTGATGGACGGGGGTGTCGGCAGCCACGCACCGGTCAGCGAGGCCGTGCGCATGGGAGCTACCCGGGTCGTGCTGCTGCCCGTCGGGTACTCGTGCAAGCTGGGGACCGAGCCCGAGAGCCCGCTGGAGATGATGATCCAGGGCCTGCTCATCTCCCAGGTCCGTCAGCTCACGGCGGAGCTCGACGCCTACGGGACGCGCATCCCGATACGCGTCGTCCCGCCCCCCTGTCCGATCGATGTGTCACCGGTGGACTTCGGCCAGTCCGGCCGGCTGATCACCGAGGCCTACGAGGCGGCCCGCGCCTGGCTCGAGGCGGACGGCCTGGAGAGCGCCGAGCTGCCGGACTCCCTGAGGCGGGCCCGGCCGCCGCTCCTATAGATGCCCCCGGCACAAGTAGTGCACGGTTGCGCGGACCCCTTCCGCCCCTGTCGG
>CAZCVP010000067.1:13656-33638 GCA_964501915.1 uncultured Enterobacterales bacterium | reverse complement strand
ACACGACCCAGGACGCGCGGGACTACGCGCTGGGGCCGGACCTGGACGGGGACGGCTTGGATGACATCCTCGGCATCTACGCGGGCTACCACCTCGTGCCCGGCGCGGACCTTCCCCTCGGCCAGGCCAGCGTCTGGGAGAACCTGGGTTTCTGGGTCCACATCGACCTCTACGGTGGAGACAACTGCCAGTTGATGGACGACTCCGATCGGACGCTCTTGACGGTAGGTGACTGGACCGGCGATGGCATCGCCGACCTGGGCTTCCACTGCGAGGAGGACCTGGGCACCGAGAACGGTGAAGACCCGACCCTCTACCTCGTCGACGGAGCGGGCCTGGCGGCCTCCGAGGCCGGCCCGAACCTGATGGACGTCGCCCATGGCCCGTGGCTGATGAGACTTGACGCTCACCACAACCCGCCCAACTCGCAAGCTCTGTCGACCCAAGACGTGGATGGCGACGGGCAGCGAGACATGCTGAGCACGGCGGCAGGGTCCCGAGACGACGGCCATGGCACGGACTTCTACGTCCTGAGGTCGGGGAATGGCCCACCCGGTCCCTACCAAGACCCCTCCGATCACGGCTATGCCCTGAACCTGACGGGACTCGCCGCGAGAGGCGCAGCCAGCACCGCCCACGCGACGACCTCTGGCGATCTGGATGGAGATGCGCTAGCGGATCTGGCCCTTCTGCTCATCGACCTGCCCAGCGACTTCGAGGGCGATCCGACCGTCCGCCTCGTCCAGGGCTGGGACCTCCCCTGGGACGACCCCTTCTACTGGTGACCATGTCCCCGCTCGCTCTCCCCCTGCTCCTCGCCTGCGGCGGCGTCGAGGTCTCCGGTGACAGCGCTCCCGACGACACCGATCCCGTGACCGACTCTCGTCCCGACGACTCGGGCACAGCCCCGGACTCCGGCGACTCCGGCGACCCCCTCGAAGGTCTCCCCATGGTCCATGTGCAGGCCGGCACCTACACCATCGGCAGCCCCACCACCGAGGTCGGTCACTTGGACGACGAAGCCCAGCACGAGGTGACGCTGACCCGAGGTTTCTGGATCGGGGTGACCGAGGTGACCCAGGCCCAGTTCGAGGACCTGCTGCGCTACCAGCCCTCGACCTTCGCCGGGTGCGCGGACTGCCCGGTGGAGACCGTGGACTGGCACGAAGCGGCCGCCTTCGCCAACGCGCTCTCGACCAGGGCAGGGCTGGACCCCTGCTATGACTGCACCGACTCAGGCCCCGACGTGAGCTGCGAGTTCTCCAGGACCCAGGACACCCCGTACACCTGCCCGGGCTACCGCTTGCCCACCGAGGCGGAGTGGGAGGTCGCTGCCCGGGCGGGCACGCTCACGGCGTACTCGAGCGGGGGCGACCTGTCGGAGGAGGACCAGTGGGAGTGCGACGAGGAGACCGTGCTCGTCGGGACCGACGGCGAGGTCCTGTCGGAGCTCGGCTGGTACTGCCAGAACTCCAGCGGCGAGACGCACCCCGTGGGCCGGCTCGAGCCCAACGCCTGGGGACTGCACGACGTGCACGGCAACGTCTCGGAGTGGTGCGGCGACGCCTACCGGAGCTACGACGGCGACGAGACGGACCCCTGGGAGCCCTCGTCCAGCTACGTGCCCGTGCGGCGCGGAGGCTCCTGGAGCGGTGCCCCGGTCCACCTCCGCTCCGCCTACCGGGGCCGGAATCACTCGGAGTGGACCTGGTCGAACCTCGGGTTTCGCGTCGCGAAGGGGGAGGCGGCCCCGCCGGGTCCGGCATCGGCCCCTGTCATCGAGTCCGGGTCCAGGTCCTCGAAGGTGGCTCTCGGTGCCGAGGCAGCGAGGTCCCAGGGTGCGCCCCGTTCCCCCTGGTCCCCGGGGATGGAGCGCCGACCGCACCGGTGATCGGACTTGCACTCGGGGCGCTCGCGACCGACCGCCCCCTCACCCCGACGTCCCCATCCCCGGCCGCGTCTGCAGGGCCGTCTCGGCCCCGACCAGGCCCACGGTTCAGAGCAGCTGGGCGACCGTCGGCAGGGCACCGAGGCCGGCCAGGGCCACCAGGCCAGCGAGGATGCCGAGGTTCCGGGCGAGGCTAGCACCGCCACCGGGATGCCGAGCGGGGTCAGGGCGAGGATCACGGCCGAAGAGCGCCAGGATCGAGACCAGGAGACCCACCAGCCCCGAGTGCGCCGGGCAGCGGGGAGCGGCAGCGGCAGCGGCAGCGGCAGCGGGAGCGGGCGCGGGAGCGGGAGCGGGCAGCGGGGAGCGGGAGCGGGAGTGAGAGCGGGAGCGGGAGCGGGAGCGGGAGCGGCAGCAGCGGGGAACGGCGAGTCAACGCCCTGCGCTTCCCCGCCGGACGAGGACACCTGACGAACCAGGCGATCCGGGCCGCCGACTCGATGGTGCTCAACCTCGCCGAAGGATGGGAGAGAGGACCCGGCGACGCGGCCAGGAACCACTTCCGGATCGCCAAGGGAAGCGCCGCCGAGACCTTCGCCGTCATCGACCTCATCGAGGGACCCGAAGACTTGAAGACAGACCTGCGGCGGGTCGGAGCGATGCTCGCTCGGCTGGCCGGCTGAAGCCCGGATGGCTCGCCCAAGGGCTGGGGCCCGGACCGCCACCGACTCCGCAGCTGTTCCCACGGAGGCGGAGAACTCTCCCGGAGGTGAGTCTGTTCAGACCAGCCTTCGTCCGCCCCGAGGACAGGACCGGACGATTCTCGGTCGAGATGGGGCTACCGGCCAGAACCACCGTCCACGGCACGCCACCAGCTCGCCCGCGTGCCGCTCCCAGACGCGCTCCCGACCCCGCTGCCGCTCCCGAACCCGCTTCCGCCGACCGCTCCCCCTGCCGCTGCCGCTCCCGACCCCGCTCCCGCTGCTGCTCCCAGACGCCGCTCCCCGCCCCCGCCGCCGCCGGCCACCGACCGCCTCCGTCCCCGTCCCGGCTCCCGACCCCGCTGTCCGCTACCTGCTCCCGAACCCGTTCCCCCTCCTGCCGCCCCCACCCAGAGGCTGGTTAGTCCAGCGCATGTGGCTCACCCTGCTGTTGTCCGCCCACGCCGTCGTGCCGGTGCCCACCTACCCCGAGTGCGGCGAGGCCGATCGGCCCGACCTGTGCCCCTCCGATCTGGGCGAGGACTGGACCTGGCTCTCGTACGTGCCCGAGCACTACCGGGAGAGCGTGCGACCCGAGGAGTGGGACCTCGGCACCGGCAACCGGATCGACCGGGCCCTGCGCACCACCACCGGCCGCACCGACGTGGTCATCGCCGTGCTCGACTCGGGCATCCGCTGGGACGACGTCCGGCTGAGGCGCAAGCACCACCTGAATCCCGGTGAGCTGCCGGTGCCCCAGGGCGCCGCGGATCACGACGCCAACGGCGACGGCGTGTTCATGGTCGACGACTACGACGACGACGAGCGGGTCGACCCGGACGGCGGTCCCGACGGCATCGCCGGAGTGGTCGACGCCCAGGACCTGATCGTGGCCTTCTCCGACGGCCTCGACGACGACGGCAACGGCTACGTGGACGACATCTCCGGGTGGGACTTCCTCTGGAACGACAACGACCCCTTCGACGACAACGACTACGGCCACGGCACCTACGAGGCCCGGGACTCGGCGGACGAGGCCGAGGACGGCCACGGTGGTGTGGGTTCCTGCCCCAACTGCATGGTGCTCAACGTCCGGGTCGGCGACTCCTTCGTGGCCGACGGCAGCCACTTCGCCAGCGGCGTGATGTTCGCCCTCGACAGCGGCGCCGACGTGGTCCAGGAGGCCCTGGGCACCCTCTCCCACCCGCGCCAGGCCTCAGCGGCCATCGACGCCGCCTGGGAGGCCGGGGTGCTGGTCGTCGCGTCGGCAGCCGACGAGAACAGCTTCCACCAGAACTCGCCGGGCTGGGTCGACCACACCCTCTACGTCCACGCCGTCACCCACTCCGACAACGACCGCGAGGACTCGGAGAGCTTCCTCGCCTACTCCAACTGCACCAACCACGGCGCCCGGCTGGACCTCTCGGCCACCTCCAGCGGCTGCAGCTCCGGCGCCACCGGCGTCACCTCGGGGGTCGCCGGCCTGGTGGTCTCCATCGGCCGGGACCGGGGCCTGGACCTGACCGCCGCGGAGCAGTTCCAGCTCCTCACGACCACGGCGACGGACATCGACATCCCCGAGTCCCGCGAGGTGGGCAGCCGCTACTACCCCTCCCGCGAGGGCTGGGACCGGTACTTCGGCCACGGCCGCCTGGACGCCGCGGCCGCGGTGGAGGCGGTCGCCGCGGGGCGCATCCCCCCGGAGGCGGAGCTCTCCAGCCCGGGCTGGTTCGTCCAGGCCGACCCGGACGCGCCCCTGGAAGTGCGGGGGCGGGTCGAGGCCGCCCGGGCCGCCTCGGTGTCCTGGGTCCTGGAGGCCGGGGCCGGCGACGAGCCGACGGCCTGGACCGCGCTCGCCTCCGGCGACGGCGCCGTCGACGGCGTGCTGGGCACCCTCACCCCCGGCGACCACTCCCCCGGCGAGCCCCCGGCGGAGTTCGGCCTCGGCTGGGACCAGGTGGACCGGGAAGACGCCGTCAACGGCTACACCGTCACGCTGCGGCTCCGGGCCGAGGACGACCAGGGGGTCACCGCAGTGGCCCGCCGGGCCTTCTACGCCCACGCCGATCCCGACACCCTGGACGGCTTCCCGAGGGTGTTCAGCGGCTCCCTGGAGTCCTCCCCGGTGCTCTACGACCTCGACGGGGACGGGGTGCTGGACATCCTGCAGGCGACCGCCGACGGCGAGGTCCACGCCCTGCGCGGCGACGGCACGGCCCTCCCCGGCTGGCCGGTGATCGTGGCCCTGGCCGCCGAGGCCAACCCCGACGACCCCACCAACCACCTCGCCGGCCCGGTCTCCGGGACCGTCGGCGCCGACCTCCGCCACGGCGTGCTCGCCACGCCCTCGGTGGGCCTGCACGGCGGCGAGCCGGTCGTGGTGGTGGCCACCCTGCGGGGCAACGTGCACGTCTTCGACCGCTCCGGAGACCCGGTCGCCGGCTTCCCGGTGGCCCAGGAGCCGGTCCCCTGGACGGACGAGGACCACCTCTGGGACGAGGGCTTCTTCTCCAGCCCGGCCCTGGCCGATCTCGAGGGCGACGGGGACCTGGAGATCGTCGTCGGTGGCATGGACCAGAAGCTCTACGCCTGGCACCTGGACGGCACCGCGGTGGACGGCTTCCCCACCTTCCTCGGCTTCCCGGGCTTCGAGAGCGAGGGCAGCCGCATCATCTCCAGCCCGGCGGTCGGCGACCTCGACGGCGACGGCACGCTGGAGATCGTCATCGGCACCAACGAGACCCTCGGCGAGCACTCCGGGGCGGTCTACGCCGTGTCCCACCGGGGTGCGCTGGAGGACGGCTGGCCGCAGAAGGTGGTCGGCGCCTTCACCCAGGTGCTGCCCTACGTCGGCGAGGGCGTGCCGATGTCCCCGGCGATGGCCGACCTGGACGGCGACGGGGACGTGGAGGTCTGCGCCTACTCCCAGGCCGGCGACATCGTGGTCTTCCAGGGCGACGGCAGCGAGCTCTGGCGGGCCGACAAGTCCCTCGATCGCTACGGCGGCGGAGCCACGGTGCCCGACGGCTCGGTCTTCCCGCTGATCAACAACCCCGCCTTCGGCGACATGGACGGCGACGGCACCCCCGACCTCGTCGGTGGTGGCAAGGGCTCGGACTACGCCATGGGCCTGAACCAGGACGGCCGCCGCGTGCCCTTCAGCGACGCGATGGCGGTCTGGAGTGGCCACTCCGGGGCCTTCTTCGACGCCTGGCCGCGCCAGGTCGAGGACATCCAGTTCTTCACCAACCCGGTCGTGGCCGACCTCGACGGGGACCAGCGGCCCGAGGCCATCGCCGGCACCGCGGGCTTCCTGGTGCACGCGCTGGACGTCGACGGCGTGCAGGCGCCGGGCTGGCCGCGCTTCACCGGCCAGTGGAACATGGCGTCGCCCGCCGTCGGCGACGTGGACGGCGACGGCGACCTGGACGTGGTCCAGGGGACCCGCGCCGGCTGGCTCTTCGCCTGGGGCACCGAGAGTCCCGCCGGCGCCACGGTGGAGTGGGCCTCCTTCGGCCACGACCCCCAGAACACCCGCAACCACGCAACGCCCCTGCCCGAGGGCTACAACACCGGCTACCCCGAGGACGAGCGGCGCTGCGGCTGCGGAACGGCACCTGGGGGCGGTCTGTGGCCGGGGCTGCTCGCGCTGGTCGCCGGGCTGCTGCTCAGAGCTGCTCCACGGCCTCCTTGTAGCGGGCGACCTGGCGCTCGAGGTGGTTCAGCTCGCCGTGGAGCTCCAGCGCGCCCTTCGGGCAGACCCACCAGCAGTAGAGGCACTGGATGCAGTCCTCGGGGCTGGTCTTGACGCCGATCTCCTCGGCGGCGAGGTGGGTCGGGCAGTAGTCCGCGCACTTGCTGCACTCGCCGCACTCGTCCGCCCGCCGGTGGAAGCCGGTGATGGTGTCGTCCACCCGGGAGTAGACGTCCTGAACGATGCGCAGGCGGTAGGCGGTCTCCATGACCCCCGGGACCTCCAGCGCCGGCCGCACGGCCCGCTTCAGCCACATCAGCGAGCGCGCCTCGCTCAGCTCGGCGAGTCGGGAGCGCGCGGGTGCTCGGCGGATGGGGCGGATGACGTCGACGCGCCCGGCGACCTCCTCCACCACGTCCGGGGTGAGCCGACCGGCCTCCAGCGCGTGGACCAGGTAGGGCACCTCCTCCAGGGGCATGTCGACCAGGCGGCAGACCACGAGGTCGTTGAGGAAGGCGTTGTCCGACGCCAGCAGGTGACCGAAGCGGAACGGGTCTCCGTCGCCGGGACCGTTGCCCTCCATGCCGACCAGGCCGTCGACCACGATCAGGTCCGGCAGGACCGCCTCGTTGATCGCGAAGATGTTGCGGCCGAGGTCCAGGTGCAGGTCCCGCTTGTCCTGGCCCCGGGCGATGCCGACCCAGTTCTTCATCGCGCAGGACAGTCCCGCCTCGCAGTGGGTCTTGATCTTGGGGATCGAGATCAGGAAGTCCGACTCCAGGATGGTGCGGGCGATCTGGGGGCGGGCCCCGGCGTGCAAGGCGACCCGCAGGCCCTCGTCGCGGTTCAGGTCGAGGACCTCCACGCCGTAGCGGTCGGCCAGCCGGTCGACGCGCAGCCGCTTGAAGCTGTCGATGTCCCGCCGGTCCACGCCGACGTTGGAGCCGTCGCAGAGGACCAGGCGACGGTAGCCCCGATTCTGCAGCCCCTCGATCAGGCTGCAGATCACCCGCAGGTCGACGCAATTGCCGACGAGGGCCACGAGGTCGTTGTTCAGGTTGGGCTTGAGCACCACCCGGGCGTCGCGGTCCTCCGGGAGCCGATGGGCCCACGCGTCGAGGATCGACTCGACGGCGGTCTTGACCTCGTGTGTGGTCCAGGCCTCGTGGACATCGACCGTGCCCAACTCGAAGCGGTGGCGGTCGTACACGGCCATCGGGGTCATACCTCCTGTTCCCCTCCGGAGAGGGTGGACCGAGCTGGCGAAGCCCGCGACCGAGCCAGCTCGTCCCGGCAACCCGCAGACATGGCAGCGTCATCTCAAGGGTTTGCCGGGGCGGGCTGGCGACGGTCCCGGGCGAGTCCAGCGACGGGAGCCCTATCCGGAGGGGAACACCTTAGCCCGACGGGCGACCAGTCGCGCGAGGACCTCCTCGTAGCGCTCCCAGACCGCGGGCCAGGCGTAGTGCTGCTCCACGTAGTCCCGGCCCTCCCGGCCATGCCGGGCGCGGGCCTCGGGATCGTCCATCAGCTCCATCATCGCCGCCCGCAGGGCCTCGACGTCCCCCCGCGGCACCGGCAGGCCGAGACCACCCGTGGCCTCCCGGACCGCCGGCTGGTCGAACCAGATCACCGGCCTGCCACAGGCCATCGCCTCCACCGCGGTGTAGCCGAAGCCCTCGTCCATCAGACTCGGGAAGAGCACCACGTCCGCCTGCTGGTAATAGGGCGCGATGTCCGGCACGTCGGTCTCGATGCAGATCGGCTGGTCGTAGGACTGGATGCGGAGCTGGTCGAGGAAGAGCGGGTCGGCGACCGCGCCGACCACCACCAGCTCGGCCCGGTCCTTGTAGCTGCGACGGAGCCGCGCCAGGGCGTCCATGGCCATGTGCTGGCCCTTGCCCGGCAGGATGCGGGAGGGATAGGCGAAGCGCACGAAGCCCTCCGGCTCCGTGGGGCGGACCGTGCGCGGGACCGGCTTGAAGAGGCCGAGGTCCACGCCGTTGTGGATGACCACGATGCGATCCGCGGGCAGGCCCGCCTCGATCAAGCGCCGACGCGCGGCTTCGGAGACGGTCACCACCGCAGCCAGCCGCTGGGAGCGGAGGCGGTAGAAGGTCTCCCGTGCCCGCGCACCCACCCTCGGCGCCTGGCCCTTGCGGGTGGCCTTGCCGAAGTTCAGGTCGTGCACGATGCAGGCGGTCGGTGTGTTCCAGGTCGCGACCTCGATCGAGTTGGCCAGCACGACATCGGGCGCGAAGCGGCGCTGCTCGTCCAGCGACGCCGCCGCCATCCGGGCCCAGGCCCTGCCCTTGCCACCTCCCCGGAGATCGACGGCCCGGGCCTCCGGCGGGACGAGGTCCCGACGACGCGTGTAGCCCACCACCAGCCGCACCTCGTGGCGGCTGCGGGCCATCCGGTAGAGGTTCTCGAAGACCGTCTCGGTGCCGGAGCGGATGTCCGGCGGGTAGCGACGGGCGACCATGAGGATGCGCATGGCGGGGGTCTATTCCGTGTAGCCGAGCTGCCTCAGCCGTTCTTCGTTGACCTCGTCGGAGTCGTCGGCCCCGAACCGCCCCCAGTCGAGCCGATCCACCAGGTCGTCCCGACTCCGCGGCCCGTGCCCAGGGCCACCGAAGATCGCCCTGCCCTCCTGGTCGCCCGCCTTCGCCAGGCCCAGGAGCCCGAGGACGGTGGGGGCGATGTCGAGCAGGCCCGCCTCGTCCAGCTCCTCGCCGCGCGGGATCGCCGGTCCAGCCGCCAGCAGCACGCCGCGATCGTCGTGGTCGCCGGAGAAGGCCTCGTCCATGCGCACGTAGTCCGACATCGGCTCCCCCCCGACGGTGCCCTGCGCGATGCGGCCCTCGGTCACGTCCTCGTCCACCAGGGTCAGCCCGAGCGTGCGGTCCGAGTCGGGCATCGGCTCCCAGCGGTAGAAGGCCTGCCCATCGGCCTCGACCAGGGTCTCGAGGGCCGCCTCCAGCTCCGCGATCGGCCGGTCGTCTTGGATCATCGAGACAGCGAGCTTGTACCCGACCTTGGCCACGTCGACGGGCCCGACCGCGGCCGAGAGGCGCTCCTTCAGGCGCATCGTCAGCGGCGCGAAGTAGGACTTGTTGCCCTCGCCCGGCAGCAGCGCCTTGAAGCCGTGGTCCGACACCACCAGCAGGTCGGCCGAGGCCGGCAGGCCGTGGCGCAGCTCGGCGAGGATGTCGTCGGCGAGCCGGTAGGCGTCCTCGATGGCGGTGCCCCAGCGCTCCACGTCCTCGGCCGGGACCGGGTCCACCTCGGCGAAGGCGGCGGGCTCGTGGTAGCGCCACAGCAGGTGGGCCAGGGCGTCGGTGGCGTAGAGGGTGAACGTCGCCAGCTCGGGCTCGTGGGTCCAGGTCGCGTGGAAGAAGGTGTCCCGGTCGAGCAGCACCCGCAGGTGCTCCAGGGCGACGCGGCGGTCCTCCTCGCCCGGGCGCTGGAGCCGCTCCCTCACCTTCCACGTCGCCGCCTCGAGCAGGGTCCCGAAGCGCAGGCCGTGGGAGATCCCGTCGAGGAGGAGCTCGGGGGTGGAGCGAGTGGCATCCACCCTCTTGCGCTTCTGGCGATTGGAGAGCTCCAGCTCCTTCACGAAGCGGAGCTCCTCGGGCCAGGTGTCGGGCTGGGCCGCGAGCCAGGCCGGCACCACGAAGCCCTGGACCGGCCGCGGCGGGGAGGTCACGAGCCACTTGTAGAGGCCGATGCGCTTGCCGCCCTCCTGCTCGGCGACGTCCCAGAAGCGGGGCACGCGGCAGTCGCGGGACCGCACGTGGAAGCCGCGCACCCCGTGCACGTCCGGCACCCGACCGGTGGCCATCGTGGTCCACAGCAGCGGACTGAACATCGGCTCCATCGAGCGCAGCACACCGCGGCCGCCCTCGTCCGCCAGCTCCTCGAAGGCCGGCAGCTCCCCCACGGCGATCAGGGGATCGATCACGTCCCAGGTGGCACCGTCGACGCCGTAGACCATCACCTCCACCGAAGACAGCCGCGGGCGCGGCAGCGCCGCCAGCGCGAGCAGGAGCACGGTCTGGGCCAACAACCCCGCCAGCGCCCGACGGCTGGAGCCTCCCCCACCGAAGACGAGCCGGGCCAGCAGGCCGAGCAGCAGCGCCGGCACGCCCATGGCGAGCAGGGCATAGAGCAGCGGCCGGTCGAGGAACCAGGGGTTCACCGTCCTGATCGCCACGGCGGCCAGCAGGGCGGGCAGGGCGCCCAGCGCAGCGCCACGGGCGAAGGCGCGGCTCATGGCCCCACCTCGGCGAGGAAGCGGCCAGGCTGGAACTCGTCCCAGAAGTGCCAGTCGCCGGGGTGGCTCCGGAGGTGGGCGTCGAGCAGGGCCGCCATCTCGTCGGCGCCGGCCTCCAGGCCCTGGCGCAGGGGCGCGTCCCGAGGCAGGTCGACGGGGGGCCCGATCTCGGACACGAAGAGCGCCGTGCCCGTGGGGTCGCGGTAGGTCACCAGCGGCAGCAGCGGGGCCCCGGAGCGCAGCGCCAGGTAGACGCCACCGACGGGGAGGTTCATGGGCTGGCCGAGCACCTCCCGGGTCAGGCGCCGCCCCATCTCCCGGCCGCCGCCGGTCCCGTCCATCGCCGTGAGCACCACCTCGTTGTCGGCCAGGGCCCGCAGCAGCGGCCGCAGGAAGCCGCCGCCGTCCCAGATCCGGGCCCGGATGTGACCCTCCAGGTCGTGGCGCATCGACTCCGCCCAACGCCCGGTCTCGGAGAGCTCCACCTCGACCCCACCGCCGCCGACCTGGTTCACGCCGTAGCCGAGCACGCCGAGCACGCACAGCGGCACCTGGGCCGCCCCCATGTGGGGATGGGTCAGCACCGCGCCCCTGCCAGTCGCCAGGGCCGCGTCGAGGTGGGGACGCCCCTCGAGGCGCAGGTAGCGGGACCAGGTGTGGGCATCGATCCGGTGGAAGGACCAGGAGATGTACTGCTCCATGAAGTGGGTCGCGAAGAGCTGGTCGATCACCGGTCGCAGGTCACGGTCCGGGAAGGCGAGACGCAGGTTCCGCTCGACCTGCCGGCGCTTGCCTCGCGCGAGCTGCGCGATCAGCAGCCCCAGGGCCCGGTTCGCCCGAACCTCGCTGCCGAGTGGCAGCAGCTCGAAGCCCCTGCGGTAGGGGCCCCACACCACCCGCCGGTAGACGTCCTTCAGTCGGGACTCGCCGAAGACCACGGGCTACTCGATGTACCCGAGCGCTTCGAGGCGGGCCCGGTCCTCGTCGGACAGCTCGATGGCCGAGCGCTCGACTCCGGCCTCCCCCGCGGTCAGGAGCTCGCGGGCCAGGCCGCGGTACAGCTCCACGCGCTCGGCTCCTTCGGGTGTGGCGGTCTCCTCGGCGATCCGCTCCTGCTCGGGGTCCACGAGGTCGTAGAGCTGGTCGCCGAAGCCGGAGGAGTCCCGGTGGACGTAGAGGTGATCCGTCCCCCGCAGGGCGGCCATGCGCCACCGAGGCGGCGGAGGTGGCCGGCCCTGGCTCACCGCGGCGTCCCGCTCGGCCAGGTTCGCCTCCCGGTCGAAGCAGACGCCCCGGGCGTGGTCCCGACCGCGGCTCCCGGACCAGGTCGGCACGAGGCTGCGCCCGTCGAGCCCCGAGGGCACGGGCTGTCCCAGCAGCTCGTAGAGCGTGGGCACCACGTCGGTGAGCTCCGTCGGGTCGGGCACCCGCACACCGGACGGGATGCGACCGGTCCACTTCATGATCAGGGGGACCTGGGTGGCGGCCACGGTGAGGTCGTCGCCGTGGTTGAACCAGACCCCGTTGTCCCCGAGGGACTCCCCGTGGTCCCCGGAGACCAGCGCCAGCGCGTCGGGTCCGGCGGCGGCCAGCAGGCGGGCTACCTGCTCGTCGGCGTAGCTGATCTCCCCCTGGTACTGGGCGAGGACCCAGTCCACGTCGGTGATGCCCGCCAGCGACGGCTCCAGGTAGGCGGCGACGCCCTCGACGCGGTCCATCGAGGTGTGGGAGGGGTCACGCGGGTCCCCCGAGTAGTAGAGGGTGTCGTAGGGCGGGGGCGGCTCGTAGGGCCCGTGGGGATCGAAGAGGTGGACCCACAACAGCCAGGGGCCCTCGGCGGACTCCAGCCAGGAGAGGGCGTCGTCGACCGTGTGGCCTCCCCGTCGCTCCAGGACGTAGTCGGGGTCGAGGCGACGGAGCCCGGCCTCCTTGAGGCGCCAGGGCAACAGCGCGGAGGAGCCCTTGGGCAGGCTGAAGTCGTCGTCGTAGACCTCGAAGCCGCGGGCGAAGCCGAGCTCGCCGTCCAGCACGTAGGCCGAGACGAAGGCACCGGTGTCGTAGCCCATCGACCGCAGGCGCTCCGGCAGGGTCTCGACCTCCGGGGCGACCGGGATGCCGTTGAGCAGGGAGTCGTGGGTCCAGGTCCCCTGGCCCGTCAAGAGCGTCGTGTGGGAGGGCCCGGTCACGGCGGCCTGGGCCACCGCGGTCTCGAAGAGCACGCCTTCGGCGGCCATGGCGTCCAGGGCGGGGGTCTGGACCGTCGGGTGGCCGTAGGCCCCGAGGTGATCGGCCCGGGTGGTGTCCAGCGTCACCAGCAGCACGTTCGGGAGCCCGTCCGGCGCCTCGGGGGGCGCTGGCGGTCGGGAGCGCAGCGCGGAGCCAGCAGGCAGCAGGACCGTCGCCAGGACCGCCATGGTGCCCAGGAGCCGGTGCCGCCGACAGAGCTCGACCCCGACGACCGCCGCAGCCAGGATCGCGGCGAGGGCGAGGGGGCTGTCGATCCACCAGGGGGCCTCCTGGTAGGGCGCCGGGTCGGTCACCACCTCCAGGGCGGCCGCGAGGGCCCACAAGGACAGCACACCTCCTGCGAGCCCGCCGAACCTCCCCCCGATCCGCCGACCCAGCAGCGCCCCGGGCAGCACCGCCAGGAGCGCTCCCGTCACGAACGCCGAGACCAGCAGCACCTCCGGCGACGGGATCCAGAGTCGCCCTTCGACCAGCACGGCCGTCGCCTCGCCCAGCCCGAAGAGCCCCCCTGCCAGTGCCGCACCGGCTAGCAGCAGCCCGATCTTCGGGGCGGGTCCAGACAACAGCGGCTCCTGGGTCTCCGTCGGCGCCGTCGATAACGCGGGCCGGTCTCCGCAGGCCATGGACATGCGCCACAGCAGCGCCGCCTGTCAAGAGGATGTGGAGAGCACACCCAGGGGCTTGTCATGGCCTCGAAGATCCTGGATGTACCCATGTGGGGACCCTTGTCCGGGATCTCCCGCGGCACTCCCCGGCGTGCGGCATCCCGCCGCCACCGTGGGGGTTGTCCTACGGGGATGGCTCCCCAACAGGAACCGAGGATGCCATGAAGCGCCTCTCGATCGCCGCCTTCCTCGCTCTCGCCGCGCTGTTGCCCGGCACCGCCCAGGCCGGTGACGCGGTGGTCGTCCCCTTCGTCAAGAAGGGTGTCGACGCCCTGATCGTGCTCAACATCACCTCCCTGGTGGCCAGCGAGCTGGACTTCATGGGCGAGTACGGCATGGTCGACCAGCTCGACGACTACCCCAACGGCTTCAACCTGAGCTGCATGTCGAAGACGAGCTGCATGTCCACGGTCGGCAAGGCCCAGGGGACCGACTTCCTCGTCGCCGGCTCGGTGGCGGCCTCGGGCGCGAACTTCGACGTCTACATGGTGCTCTTCGACGTCCAGCGAGGCACCTTCGTGCGCAAGAAGACCTTCAAGGTCGACAAGGCGCCCGAGAAGATGGCCGACACCATGGGCGGCTACGTCCAGGAGCTCGTCACCGGCAAGTCCCGCGCCCAGGTCGAGGAAGAGCACTCCGTGGCCTCCGTGGACGAGTTCGCCATGGAGGACGACTTCGACGACATGGACTTCGAGTTCGAGGATCCCGACGCCAGTCCCCGCCTCGACACGCCGCAGAACAGTGGTCGGGAGCTCGAAGACGTCGAAGATCCCGGCTACGAGGCCCGCCGCCAGGAAGAGGAGCGCCGCCGCGCCGAGGAGGAGCGCCGCCGCGCCGAGGAGGAGCGTCGGCGCGCCGAGGAGCAGGCCCGGATCGACGAGCAGCGCCGTCGTGAGGAGGAACAGCGCCTCGAGGAGCAGCGCCGGTACGAGGCCGAGCAGGCCCGCATCGAGGAGCAGCGACGCCAGGAGCAGGCCCGCATCGACGAGGAGCGGCGCCGCGAGGACGAGCGCCGCGCCGAAGAGGAGCGGACCCGCAAGGACGAGGAGCGCCGCCTGGCCGACGAGCAGCGTCGCCGCGACAAGGAGGCCGAGCGCCAGCGCAAGGAGGACGAGAAGGCCCGCAAGGAGGCCCAGCGTCGTGAGGCGGAGGAGGCCGAGCGTCGCCAGGCCGAGGCCGAGCGTGACCGTGAGCGCGAGCGCGAGCAGGCCGTCGCCGACGACAGCTACGGCAGTGATGACGCCTACGACACCTACGACGACGGCGAAGACGACGACTTCGACGACATCAGCTTCGGCAGCTCGGTGTCGGTCGACGAGATCGAGTTCGGGTCCTCGGTGAGCGCCGAGGAGGAGGTCGTCGAAGACGATCCCTACGACGAGGACATCTACGAGGAGCCGACCCACAGCACCTACGAGACCTTCGACGACGACGCCGTCGCGACCAGCGACTACGAGCCGGCACCGGGCGCCTCCTCCTCCGACAGCGACAGCTACTACTCGGACGACTACTACGACGACCTCGAGACCTACGAGCCCGAGCCGGAGGAGGTCCGCTCGGCCCGCTCGTCCTCGAGCAGCTCCTACGACGACCGCAGCGACGACCGCTACGACGACGACCGCTACGAAGACGACCGCTCGTCGAGCAGCAGCAGCCGCTCCTCCAGCTCGCGCAGCGGCGGCAATTCGGCGACCATCAGCGGCGGCTTCATGCCGCACGACCCGCGCGTCGGCATCACGGCACGGGCCGGCTACAGCCGCTACCAGGCCTGGAACTTCGTCAGCTACGGCGCCGAGGTGAGCATCCCGGTGGCCCAGACGATCTACGTGCAGATCGGTCTCGCCGGCTACTCCGTCAACCGCGAGGTGCCGGTCGAGCTGCAGGAGGAGTACGGCGACGACAACATCTGGAACACCATCGTCCCGTTCAACTTCGGCATCATCTACCAGGGCAGCAAGCAGAAGGTCCGGCCCTATGGCGGCGTGGACCTCACCCTCACGCCCTACACCCGCACCTTCAAGGTGGCCATCGGCGCCCGGGCCCGACTGGGCGTGGACTTCATGCTCGTGGAGACCTTCGGCATCAACGTCAACACGGGCCTCGGGGTCTGGTACGGCTCCGACTTCGACGTCATCGAGGCCGGGGTGTCGGAGTTCGGCTTCATCCCTTCGATCAACGCCGGCACGGTCCTGAAGTTCTGAGCGGTTAGCTCCCGGAGGCCGAACCTCCCGGAGGAGACCCGTGCCTCGCTCCCACGGACTGCCCGCGGCCTTCCAGGCCCTCGTCTTCGTCGCGGCGGCGTGGCTCGGCTGGACCCGCCTGCCGCTGCTCGCCGTCGGGCTCGGGCTGGCAGGCCTGGCCCAGCTCGCCCTGGCCGTCGCCCTCTTCCGGGGCCGCGGCTCCCGCCTCGTGCGTCCCGTCGCGGTCCTCAGCCTGGTCGTCTTCGGGGTGCTGCTCGGCCTGCTCGTCGAGTCGGCGACCTTCGTCATCACCACCTTCACCTCGGTGGGCGCGCGATCGGGCTGGCAGCTCCTGGGAGCCGGCCTCGGCCTGGTCCCCTGGGGCGCCTTCATCCCCTGCTGGCAGCTCCTCGTCGGCGGCGACCGGACCTCCAACACCTTCGCCGGCGTGGCGGTCGCTGCCATCCTCGGGGGCTCCGCCGCCCACGGTGTGGGAGCTGCTGGTCCCGACACCGTCTACGCCCCCGTCGACGGCCGAGCAGCCGCCGCCTGGATGCTCGACCGCCGCGGCCCTCCCCCGGACGGCGAGGACCCGGTGCACCTGGTCGTGACCGTGGTGGGCGGCGGCAAGGCCACCTGGTCCCGCTCCATCCGCGCCGGCAGCCTGGGCGCCGGGCTCGCCGCCGTCTCCCCTCCCCCCCCCGAGGGTCCGTCGAGCGGCATCCTGGTGGAGCAGGTGCTGGCCGAGGGGGACTTCGCCCGACCCTGGCTGGCCCGCGGCCGGGCCTTTCCGGCCTCGCCGGGCGAGATCGGCGTGCGCACGACCGGGGGGATCACCGGAGCCTGGGCCGCCTGGCGGGGCGAGCTGGTGGGGAGCGTCTCGCTGGCCAGGATCCTCCGGGTGCCGGGCCTGAAGCCTCCCCAAGACGCCACCGGGTGGGTCGAGACCCGGGGCTGGCTGGCCACCGCCGAAGGGGTCGTCGCCCTGGAGCGGGGCTGGGCCGAGCCCGCCCCCTTCGAGCCCGACGCGCTGCTCGCTGCAGCCCTGGAGGGCGGCCGGCACCTCGCGGCGAACATGAGCGAGGAGGGCCGCTTCGCCTACGTCGTCGAGGGTCCCTCCGGCGAGCACGGCCCCGGCTACAACTACCCACGCCATGCGGGCGGTGCCTGGTTCCTCGCCCGGCTCTGGCAGCGGACCCGGGACCCGGAGATCCGGGACGCGCTGGACCGTTCCCTGGACTACCTCGTCGCCCACACCCATCACCTGCCCGACGGCCGGGCCTTCGTGCTCGATCCCGACCGCAGGGACGGCAAGGCCTGGGTGGGCACCAACGCCCTGGCCCTGCTCGCCTTCATCGCTGGCGACGCCAGCCGACCGATGCAGGAGGCCCTGGCCGCCCACCTCGCCGCGTCGGTGGCCGAGGACGGCCGGGTCCGTGGGAACTTCGACCTCGCCTCGAGCACCTGGCCGGACCAGCCGCTGGTCACCTACGCCGAGGGCCAGGTGCTCCTGGGCCTGGCCGCCGCCGAGCGGGCCGGCCTGCCCGGTGTCCGGGACGCCCTGGAGCGGGCCGCCGAGTTCATCGAGCGGGACTACTGGCCCGCGGGAGCCGGGGTCCACGTCCCCCTGGACGAGCACTGGATCTGTCTCGGCGCCGCCGCTGCGGACGAGGTGCTGCCGATCGCCGCCGGCGAGCGGATCTGCCGGGCCTGGATCCAGGACCGCGCCGCCCCGCCGCTGGACTCCGGCCTGGCACCGGCAGCCGGCCCGGCCGCGGCGACGGCCGAGGCCTGGATCGCCGCCGCAGAGCTCGACCGCCGTCGGGGCGAGGTCGGCACGGCCCAGGAGGGGGCGCTCCGCTACGCCGAGCTGCTGCTCGACCAGGCCTACCAGGCCGCGGACGCACCGCTGGTGGCCCGGCCCACGCGCCTGGTCGGCGGCTTCCGCGATCGCCCCCACGTGCTCGACGTCCGGGTCGACGCCGTCCAGCACATCTCCTGTGCGCTCCTGGGGGCCGAGCAGCTCCTGCGGGGCCGGGTGCTGCCGGGGGCGATGCCCTGATCGCGGACATTGGGGCAGCCTGACCCCACAGCGGGGATCTTTTCCCGTCGCAGTGGGACACTCTAGTCGCAGATCCCTGTCTGGACGCACCCTGGGGACCCTCGGGGGCGAATACTGCTTGCCAGTCGGGGCATGCAACTTGCATACTGTGCGCGCGAACAGCCCTCCCTTCCTTCGTTCCCGGTGCCGAGATGAGAACCACAGCCGCCCTCTCCGTCCTCTTCCTGATCGCTGGGTGTGACACCCCCGCTGAGTCCACCTACGACATCTACGACGGCCCCGCCTTCGGCCAGATCGGTGGACAGGTCGTCGATCTCGACGGCGAGCCGCTGGCCGATGTCAGCGTCACGGTCCAGGGCGTCGAGGTCCTGACAGACGCCGACGGCATGTACCTCGTCGACAGCATGGAGCCCGCCGAGGGGATCGCGGTCGCCTTCTACAAGCAGGGCTACGCGAAGGGCTACTCCAGGGCGGATCTCATCTCCTGGGAGACGGTCAACGCCAACTCCGTGCTGGCTGAGATCGACGGCACCGCGACCTTCGACGCCGTCACGGGCGGCACGATCCAGGTCGGCGAAGTCACCGTCCAGTTCCCGCCGGGGGCCATCCAGTACCGCGACGGAGCCAGCTACGACGGCACGGTCACCGCGGAGGTCACCTTCATCGATCCGCGCACGCGGGAGCTGCTCGCCGCCCCCGGTGACCTCCGGGGCGTCACCCTCGCCGACCAGGGCGCCGGCAAGGACCTCTTCGACGGCAACCAGCTCGTCTCCTACGGCATGGTCGACGTGACCCTGACCGACGCCGGCGAGCGCGACGAGGAGACCCTCGACCTCAAGCCGGGCTTCGCGGCCGAGATCGACATGCCGGTCGAGCAGGACGGCCTCGCCGCCACCTACCTCATGGAGGCGGGCGCCGAGCAGCAGACCTGGTCCTTCGACCCCGAGACCATGGCCTGGACCGAGGAAGGGCTCGGCGAGGTCTGGGAGTACGTCCCGGAGGAGGATGAAGAGGGTGAAGCCGGGCTGTACTTCAACTTCACCGCGACCCACTTCTCGTGGTGGAACTGCGACCAGGGCATGGTCCCGACCTGTGCCGCCGGCAAGGTCATCGACACCCTGAACTTCCCGGTGCGCGGCGCCGAGGTCACCTGCGCCGGTGGCGCCAGCACCTCCACCGCCACCACCGACGCCGACGGCAACTACGTCTGCTCGGTGCTCGCCGGTGACACGGTCAACTTCAGCGGCTCCACCTACGTGGCCAACCGCAACTGGACCGCTTCCCGGGGCGCCTACTTCATGGACGGCGAGGGCAGCAGCGCCGCGACCTGCGAGCCGATCCCGGACATCAAGATCGAGGTCTGCCGCGAGGCCGGCATCGTGATGGCGGACAACCTGACCGCCCACTACTCCGCCGAGGACAGCGCCGACGTCGACCAGCTCCGGGCCTGGTTCTGGGATCCCCCGGGCACGGTGTCGGAGTGCGCCGACCCCTGGTCCAGCATCGGCATGGACACCTGCACCACCATGGTGCCGGCCGACACCCCGAGCCACTACCCGGACATGGGCTCCGACGGCATGCCCGACGACACCAAGTCCGTGGGTTCCTGGTTCCAGGTGACCGGTGGGGCCCAGCCCTACACCCTGGACCGCGAGCTCGTCGATGGTCGTCCGGTCTACGTCTGGGACCAGCAGTCCTTCACCAGCTCCGACGGCGTGGTCGACGAGTCCGACATCACCAACGAGTTCGTGGACTTCAGCGGTGGTGACAACCTCGGCGCCACGGCTCCGGGTGACCTCTCCGACAACATGGGCCCGATCAGCCAGAACGACCTGCTGACCATCCCGACGGACGTCGAGCTCACCGGCAGCAACGCCGGTCCGGTCGAGGTCAGCGCCGGCCAGGGCCTGAGCTTCACCATGCGCTCCGGCAGCCACCCGGACGGCGTGATGGTCTTCGGCATCGCCTCCAAGGACGATCCCGCGCTGCTGTGCCGGTTCACCGATGACGGCAGCGTGAGCATCCCGGGCGGCTCGATGAGCGCCATGGGCGCCACCGACTACGCCGGTCTCGGCATCTACCGCACCGAGGTCGGCTGGGTGGCCGGCCCCGACGGCCTGCCGATCCGGATCCAGTCCTTCTCCGGCGCCGTGGTTCCGCTCACGGTCAAGTAGTCCTCTTCTTCGACGGGGCGCCGCGGCCGCGCGGCGCCCCGGCGCGGGATGTAGGGGTGGGGGCCACGCGGGCCCCCCCACCGGGGTGTGGGCCC
>CAZCVP010000067.1:0-13646 GCA_964501915.1 uncultured Enterobacterales bacterium | reverse complement strand
GGGTGGTTGGTGCTCTTGGTTTTTGGGTGGGGGTGGGGGGGGGGGGGCGCGCGCCCCCCCCCCCCCCCCCGGCGCTGGATGTCGCTGTGAGCGACACTCGAGCCCGCACACGGGTGTGTGAGCCCCTGGATGTCGCCCTGGGCGACACTCGCGACCGCTACCCGAGGTCGCCGTGGTCGAGGAAGGACTGGAGGATCAGCACCGCGGCGGCCTGGTCGATCACCGCCTTGCGGCGCTTGCGGGAGACCTCGGCCGCGATCAGGGCCCGCTCCGCCTCCACCGAGGAGTAGCGCTCGTCGACGTAGTGCAGCGGCAGTCCCGTCGCCTCGGCGAGGGCGTCGCCGACCTGGCGCGCCAGCCGCGCCGAGCGCTCCTCGGAGCCATCCAGCTCCAGGGGCAGGCCCACGACGAGGCCGGTCACCTCCCGCTCCGCGGCGAGGCGCACCAGCGCCCGGACGTCCTTCTTCACCCCCTGGCGCCCCAGGGTGTGGACCGGCTGGGCGAACATGCCCAGCGGGTCGCTCAGGGCGATCCCGATGGTCTTGGTGCCCACGTCCAGCCCCAGGATCCGACCCACGTCCACTCCGCTCTTGCCAGGTCAATCGCCCGGGGTTACTGTACGGATGTTCAGTTGCTCCCGGATCCACCGATGTCTCGAGCCACCGCTATCCTGCTCGCCCAGGGCGACGAGGTGTTGACGGGTCGAACGGTGGACACCAACTCCGCCTGGCTGGCCGAGCGCCTGACCCACCTCGGTGTGCGCGTCCTGCGTATCGCTGCCGTGGGCGACGACCTGGAGGCGATCCGTCACCAGGTCGTGAGGGCCCTGAGGTCTGCGGATCTCGTGATCTCCACCGGTGGCCTGGGCCCCACCGACGACGACCTCACCGCCGCCGCCGTCGCAGCGGCCCTCGAGGTGCCTCTCGAGGAGCACGCCGAGGCCCTCGCCTCCATGGAGCGGATCTTCGCGGCCCACGGCTTCACCATGACCTCCGTCAACCGCAAGCAGGCGCGGCTCCCTCGGGGCTGCGTCGTGCTGGACAACCGCTGGGGCACCGCGCCCGGCTTCCAGGTGGAGCACCGCGGCGCCACGGCGGCCTTCGTGCCCGGCGTGCCTCGGGAGATGCGGGCCTTCTGGAGGCACCACCTGGCGCCCTGGGTGGTAGAGCACCTCGGCGCCGCCCCGGTGCGGCTGGTCACCTTCCGCTGCATGGGCATCGCCGAGTCGAGGGCCCAGGAGCGCCTGGGCGACCTCGTCCTGCCCGAGGGCCTGAGCCTCGGCTATCGGAGCCTCGATCCGGAGATCCAGGTCCGCCTGCGACTTCCAGCCGGCCACCCGGTGGAGCCGGCGATCGTGGCGGTCCGGGAGCGCCTGGGGCCCGCCTGCTTCGGGGTCGACAGCGGCTCGCTGGCCGAGGTCGTCGGCGAGGCCCTGCTGTCCCGGTCGGAGACCCTGGCCACCGCCGAGTCCTGCTCTGGCGGCCTGCTCTCGGCGCTCGTGACCGAGGTGGCGGGCGCCTCCCGCTACTTCATCGAAGGGGCCTGTGTCTACGCCAACGCCGCCAAGGTCCGCACCTGCGGCGTGCCCGAGGCCCTGCTCACCGAGCACGGCGCCGTCTCCGAGCCGGTGGCTCGAGCGCTGGCGGAGGGCATGCGGGCCCGGGCCGGGACCAGCTACGGCATCGGCACCACCGGCATCGCCGGCCCCACCGGTGGCACGGTCGACAAGCCCGTCGGCACCGTGCACCTGTCCCTGGCGACCCCGACCGACACCCTGCACCGCCGCCTGCGCATCCCCGGCGATCGGACTCGCATCACCCGGCGAGCCGCGGCGGCGGGCCTCGATCTCCTCCGGCGTCACCTCCAGGGTTACGCCTGATCCTCCTCTCTCTTCACCTCCCGGAGCCCCCATGCCTCTCGACAAGGACCGCACCCAGGCCATCGACGCCGCCATCGCCTCCATCGAACGACAGTTCGGCAAGGGCTCGATCATGCGTCTCGGCAGCGACGAGCGCCCCCAGGTCCAGTCCGTCTCCACGGGCTCCATCGGTCTCGACGTCGCGCTGGGCATCGGCGGCCTGCCCACGGGCCGGGTGATCGAGATCTACGGCCCGGAGGCTTCGGGCAAGACCACCCTCACCCTCCACGTCATCGCCGAGGCGCAGCGGGCGGGCAAGGTGGCCGCCTTCATCGACGCCGAGCACGCCCTCGACGTGAACTATGCCGAGGCGCTGGGGGTCCGCGTCGGCGAGCTGCTCATCTCCCAGCCGGACCACGGTGAGCAGGCCCTGGAGATCGCCGAGACCCTCGTGCGCTCCGGAGCGGTGGGGGTGGTGGTCATCGACTCCGTGGCCGCGCTGGTGCCCCGGGCGGAGCTCGAGGGCGACATGGGCGACATCCAGCCCGGGCTCCAGGCCCGCCTGATGTCCAAGGCCCTGCGCAAGCTCACCTCCGCCATCCACAAGTCCGACTGCTCGATGGTCTTCATCAACCAGGTGCGCCACAAGATCGGCGTGATGTTCGGCAGCCCCGAGACCACCTCCGGCGGCAACGCCCTGAAGTTCTATGCCTCGATCCGGCTCGACATCCGCCGCATCGGCTCGCTGAAGCAGGGCGAGAACGTGCTCGGCAACCGCACCCGGGTCAAGGTCGTCAAGAACAAGCTGGCGCCGCCCTTCCGCAAGGCCGAGTTCGACATCCTCTACGGGAGGGGCATCAGCCTCGCCGGTGAGCTGCTGGACATGGGCGTCGACCTGGGTCTGGTGCGCAAGTCGGGCTCCTGGTACTCCATGGGCGACGAGCGCATCGGGCAGGGTCGGGAGAACGCCCGGGCCTACCTCGAGGCCCGTCCCGAGCACCTCACGGCGCTGCGCGAGGCCGTCCTGGAGCAGAACGGCATCACCACGGCGGCTCCGGCTGAAGGGAAGTGATCCAACGGACGGGCGCGGTCCGTTAGGATCGGACCGCGCTGGAGGCGTCCTTGGATCTGACCGCCATTGCCAAGTGGGCCGTGAAGCACGGTGCTTCGGACATCCACATCAAGGTGGGCCTGCCCCCGATGGTGAGGATCAGCGGGGACATCCGCCCGATCCCCAAGGCTCCCAAGGTCACCCAGGAGCTGGCCGGCCAGATGGCCTGGTCGATCATGAGCGCCCGCCAGCGCGAGCGCTTCAAGTCGGACAACGACCTGGACATGGCCTGGGCCGCGCCAGGCATCGGTCGCTTCCGCGTCAACGTCTTCCGCCAGCGGGCCAAGATCGGCATGGTCCTCCGCATCATCCCGACCAAGGTCTTCACCATCGACGAGCTCTCGCTCCCGCCGGTCATCAAGCGCATGGCGATGGAGCCCCGGGGCCTGCTGCTCGTCACCGGAGTCACCGGCTCGGGCAAGAGCACGACGTTGGCGGCGATGATCGAGGAGGTCAACCGCAACAAGCCGCACCACATCCTCACCATCGAGGACCCGATCGAGTTCACCTTCACCGATCGGAATTGCGTGATCAACCAGCGGGAGGTCGGCCAGGACGCCTCCAGCTTCCACAACGCGCTGCGCTCGGCCCTGCGCCAGGACCCCGATGTGATCCTGGTGGGCGAGCTTCGCGACAAGACCACCATGGAGATCGCCCTGACGGCCGCCGAGACCGGCCACCTGGTGATGGGCACCCTCCACACGCTGAACGCGCCCCAGGCCATCAGCCGCATCGTCGACTTCTTCGAGCCCCACCACCAGAACATGATCCGCCACCAGCTCGCTGGCGGCCTGGTGGGCATCGTCAGCCAGCGCCTGGTGCCCCGCAGAGGGGGTGGTCGGGTGGCGGCGGTGGAGGTCATGGTCAACCGCGGCGCCGTCTCGGAGTGCATCTCCGACCCGGCTCGCATCAAGGAGATCACCGACCTGCTGTCCAAGGGCACCTCCCACTACGGCACCCAGACCTTCGACCAGAGCCTCTACTGGCACCACATGGACGGCATCATCACCAAGGACGACGCCCTCGGCTATGCCACCAACCCCGAGGACCTCACCTTGCGGATGAGCGGGATCGCGTCGGAGGAGTGGAACAAGCCGCCGGCGGATCTGAAGTAGGAGATCAGAGTCCGCCACCGAGGAAGAGGTAGACGCCTCCGAGTTGGGGTGTGGCGGCAGAGAGCTCGGAGCTGCCGACGAGGAGGTCCTCCTGGCCATCTCCGTCCTGATCGCAGCCCGCGCCAAGGCTCGCCCCCAGAGAGCCGCCGGATGAGCCGGCACGTATGACGCCGTCGGCGGCCAGAACGTCGACTCGGCCCGCCCTTGTCTCGGCGAGCACTGCGACAAGTCCAGCTTCCGAACCCGCCCCCCTATGTGCGGGGACGGTGACCACGAGGTCTGGGGCGCCGTCGCCATCAACATCGCCAGGTCCCAGCACGTGGTCTCCGACGTGGTCCCCCCCCGCGCTGCCGTACAGGCTCACGACTGCGAGGTCCGCCGCAAGAAAGTGGCCCGTCTGAGTGCCGGGCAGCACATAGGCCTCCCCTTCCTCGCCATACACGTCGCTCCTACCCGGGGCGCCGATGGCCACCTCGGGGCGGCCATCACCATCCCAGTCGCCCACCGCCGAGATCGAGGTTCCGAGTTCTTCACCCGAGGACTGGCCGTAGAGTGAGAGGTCTGCGGCGCTGGAGAACAACGTGACGTGCGGCGCCAGGAAGACGTGGACCGCGCCCACCACGAGCTGGCCGTCTGAGGCACCTGGTGCCGCTACTACCAGATCATCGAGGCCATCACCGTCGAGATCACCTGGACTGGCCATCGCCCGCCCAAGGCCCCCACCTTCGGAGGTTCCGGTGATGACCCAGACTGCATCAGGAGGTCCGACTGCTCCGGTCTCAGAGGTTGCCAGCCCATACACCGCGCCGGCTCCATCACCGCCGTCGTCGACGCCGGGAGCACCGACAACCATCTGCGAGACTTCGTCCTGGGCCGTGATCAGAGAGACAGAGGTACCGGCAGTGTCCTCTCGGGCCTCGCCCCGGAAGGTCAGGTATGCCTCGTCGAAGGTCGTCAGTTCTCCCATGGGCTCGAGCAGGACGTGAACGACGCCCCTGTCCTCTCCAGCTCCCGGGATGGACTCGCCGCTAGCTACCAGATCACCGAGACCATCCCGATCGACATCTGCGTGGGGCACGATGTGGGATCCGATGTGATCGCTCATGGTTCCAGGCCAGATTCGATCCGAGTCGTCGAGCACCGTCGAAGCGATCACCGGTCCCCTGAGTACGTAGACCGCACCCGACGCCGAGGGACCCTCCAGTGAACGAATCGACCCGACGGCCAATTCCCCCAGGCCATCCCCGTCCACGTCCCCGATACAGGTGGCCGACTCACCGACTCCATCCTGCTCCGAAGTCGCCTCCAGCACTGCCTGAGCATCCCCCGCATCCAACTCCCCAAACAACCCGCACCCAGCCGCTCCCCCGTCGCAGTTGTTGTCGATGCCGTCGCCGCAGTTCTCGATGGCGTCGGGATGGACCAGGCCGTCTTGATCGTCGCAGTCGGCGTCGTTGTCCACCCAGCCCTCCGGTCCGCTACAGGCCCGCTCTGGTGCGCCGCCGGCGTCGCCGAACCCGTCCTCGTCCTCGTCCGGCCACCAGTCCTTCGCCCCGAGGGGTTCTCCCTCCTCTTCCTGGCCATCACAGTTCTCATCGCCGGAGGCGCACCGCTCCTGGGCGCCTGGATTCACCGAAGCGTCCTGGTCATCACAGTCGCCGCTCGTGGTGACGTACCCGGCAGGGCCCTCGCAAGCGACGAGCTCCTCGGCGTCGTCGCCGTACCCGTCTTCGTCGCGATCGAGGTACCAGGTCGGCGCATCGCTGGCCGAGGCGTCGACGAGACCGTCGCAGTCATTGTCGATCTCGTCGCACAGCTCGACCGAGTCCGGGCTCACATCGGGGTCGGCATCATCACAGTCACCGCCGCCGTACCGGAGGCTCGGATGGCCATCGCCGTCCTGATCCCGAAGGTGGGCACGAAGCGCCTCGTAGTCCTCCACAGATGCCATGCGCGCGCAGAACAGGGCCCCGACCGGGAGCCACGAGAGCCGCCTCGCTCCCCACATACGCGCAGCATACCAAAGCGCCCCCAGCACTCCAGCCCCAAGAGATTAGAGGCACGCCCTGAAGGAGCCCGCCATGACCTCCTCCGAGATCCGCCGTCTCTTCCTCGACGCCTTCGCGCAGCGCGACCACGCCGTGGTCACGTCGTCGCCGCTGGTGCCCGCCAACGACCCGACCCTGTTCTTCACCAACGCCGGCATGGTCCAGTTCAAGGACACCTTCACCGGCGCCGAGAAGCGGCCCTACGCCAGGGCCGCGTCGGTCCAGAAGTGCCTCCGGGTCTCCGGCAAGCACAACGACCTGGAGAACGTGGGCCGCACGCCGCGCCACCACACCTTCTTCGAGATGCTCGGGAACTTCTCCTTCGGCGACTACTTCAAGTCCGACGCCATCCGCTTCGCCTGGGACATCCTCACCAAGGACTACGGCCTCGACCCCGAGCGCCTCTGGGTCACGGTCTACGAAGAGGACGACGAGGCCTTCGAGATCTGGACCCGAGACGTGGGCGTGCCCGCCGAGCGGGTGCAGCGCATGGGCGCCACGGACAACTTCTGGTCCATGGGCCCGGTGGGACCCTGTGGCCCCTGCTCGGAGATCCACTGGGACCGGGGGCCGGAGATCTCGGACGAGACGGGCGGACCGGCCACCGAAGACGACCGCTACGTGGAGATCTGGAACCTGGTCTTCATGCAGTTCGAGCAGCACGAGGACGGCACCCGGACCGACCTCCCCCGCCCGTCGATCGACACCGGCATGGGTTTTGAGCGCATCACGGCCGTCGTGCAGGGCGTGGACACGAACTACGACACGGACCTGTTCACCCCGCTGATCGCCCGGGCCGCCGAGCTGGCCGGCGTGACCCCGGGCGAGGACGACGAGGTCGACACCGCCCTGCGCGTGATCGCCGACCACGCCCGGGCTACCGCCTTCCTCATCGCCGACGGCGTGCTGCCGACCAACGAGGACCGGGGCTACGTGCTCCGGCGCATCATGCGGCGGGCGATCCGCTTCGGCGTCAAGCTGGAGCTGAGCGGGCCCTTCCTGCACGCGGTCTGCGACCGGGTGGTCGACGGCATGGCCGACGCCTACCCGGAGCTCGAAGAACGACGTGGCTACATCCGGGAGGTCGTCCAGGCCGAGGAGGACCGCTTCGCGGAGACGCTGCACCGAGGCCTCCAGCTCCTCGAGCAGGCGATCGCCGAGGTCGGCGAGGGCGGCGTGCTGGCGGGACCCGTGGTCTTCAAGCTCTACGACACCTTCGGCTTCCCCCTGGACCTGACCCGGCTGATCGCCGAGGAGCGGGGAGTCCAGGTCGACGAGAAGGGCTTCCAGGACGCGATGGAGGCCCAGCGGGCCCGTGGCCGCGCCGCCTGGAAGGGCTCGGGCGCCGACGCGCTGGTGGCGATCGACGGGGGCGGAGACAGCCTGCCGCCCACGACCTTCCTCGGCTACGACAGGCTGACGGCCAGCTCCGAGATCCTCGCCCTGGTGCGCGATGGCCAGGGAGCGCCCGTGCTGGCCGCCGGCGACAAGGGCGCCCTGATCGTGGCCGAGTCGCCCTTCTACGCCGAGGCCGGTGGCCAGGTCGGCGACCATGGCACCCTCACCGGGCCCGGCGGCACCTTCCGCGTCGACGACGTCCAGAAGGGCCAGGGTGGCCTGCACGTCCACCACGGCGAGGTCCTCAGTGGCGAGCTGCGCACGGGCGACGAGGTCCGGCTCGAGGTCGACGGTGACCACCGGGGCCGGATCCGCCTCAACCACACCGCCACCCACCTGCTCCACGCCGCCCTGCGCGACGTGCTCGGCACCCACGTGCAGCAGAAGGGGTCGATGGTCGCCGCCGACCGCCTGCGGTTCGACTTCAGCCACCACAAGGCGATGACCGGCGAGCAGCTCCAGGACATCGAGGACCAGGTCTACGGAGCGATCCTCTCCAACACGGCCCTCACCACCGAGCTGATGGACCTCGACGCGGCCAAGGCCGCCGGCGCGATGGCGCTCTTCGGAGAGAAGTACGAGGAGCAGGTCCGGGTGGTCCGGATCGGCGAGCTCTCCTGCGAGCTCTGCGGCGGCATCCACGTCGAGCGCACCGGTGACATCGGGCTCTTCAAGCTGACGGGTGAGAGCGGGATCGCCGCCGGCGTGCGCCGGGTGGAGGCGATCTCCGGTCTCGGCGCGCTGGAGTGGGTCCGACGCCGCGACCGCGCGGCCACAGAGGCCGCCCACCGCCTCCGCACCCCCGTCGAAGACCTGCCCGGCGCCATCGACCGCGGCCTCGCCGAGCGCAAGCGCCTGGAGCGGGAGCTGGAGGGCCTGCGAAGGGAGCTGGCGCGGTCCGCCTCAGGAGACCTCGCCACCCAGGCCCGCGAGGTCGAGGGCATCCAGGTGGTGGCCGCCGAGGTCCCCGGGGACGCCTCCACGCTGCGCGACGAAGCCGACCGCATCCGCGACACCCTGGGGTCGGCCGTCGTGGTCCTCGGCAGCCGCGAAGGCGGCAAGGTCCTGCTGGTGGCCACCGCCTCCAAGGACCTCGCCGGCAAGCGGGTCCACGCGGGCAACCTCGTGCGCGACGTGGCCAAGCTGGTCGGCGGCGGCGGAGGTGGCCGACCCGACATGGCCCAGGCTGGTGGACGGAACCCGGACGCCCTCCCGGGCGCCCTGGAGCGGGTCTACGACCTCGTCGCCGCGGGTGCGTAGCCAGGGTGGCGGTGCGAAGTGTGCTTCGCACCGCCGAGGAGTCCTTCCACCAACGATTTCAGGCCCTTGGCGCGGGCACGAACCATGCTTGCAGGTTAGGGCATGGCCATGGACTCTCATCCGATCGTCCTGCGCCGCCCCGCCACCTACGGGGTCGTGCTCAACGCCAACGCAGGCAAGGTCACCCCCCGCCTGGCACGCCGCATCGAGCGGGCCGTGGGCTCCGACCACGTCTTCCTCAGCGAGACCGAGGACCACGCGCGGGAGATCCTCAAGACCTGCCTGGAGCGCGGGTACCACACCGTCTTCGCTGGCGGCGGCGACGGCACCATCCTCCAGGCCGTCAACACCCTGCGGGAGCTCGGCGGCGACCACGTCCCGGCGGTCGGCGTGCTGCGCCTCGGCACCGGCAACGCCCTGGCCCGACACCTGGGCAGCGGCCACCCGCTGCGCGAGCTGGCGCGCTTCGAGCGGGCTCATGTGGACTACCACCGCATCCAGGTCCCCCTCATCGAGCAGAACGGCCGGCTCTTCCCCTTTGGGGGCATGGGCGTCGAGGGCGCCGTGCTCAACGACTACGTCGACCTGAAGCGGGCCTGGGCCGGCACCCGCTGGGCGAAGCTCTTCTCCGGGCTGTCCGGCTACCTCTGCGCCGGCTTCGGCAAGACCGTGCCCCGCTTCCTCAGCCGGCCGATCCCCGAGATCGAGATCATCAACCGCGGTGGCCCGGCCTGGCGCATCGGCACCGGCGGCGTGCCGCTGGCCGACCCGATCCCCACCGGCGGCGTGCTCTACCGAGGACCGGCGTCCAACGTGGGCGTCGGCACCACCCCGATCATCGGCTACGGCCTGCGCTACTTCCCCTACGCCCAGCGGGAGCCCGGTCGCTTCCAGCTCCGGATCCTGAACTTCACCCCGCTGATGTGCGTGCGCTACATCCTGGCCGCGGCCCGCGGGACCCTGCACCACCCGGAGTGCCACGACTTCTACGCCGACCGGGTCCAGGTCCGCTCCAGCCACGCCATGCCGCTCCAGCTCGGCGGCGACGCCCACGGCCACACCCACTCGGCCACCTTCTCGCTGCACGAGCAACCCGTGACCTTCATCGGCCGGGGCTGATCCAGACCCTCCCTACCAGACCTTGCGGGTCTGGACGCCCAGCCACCGGCTCCACTTGCTGTCCGGGTGCTCGGCGTCCAGCCGGTCGCGCAGCACGGCGGCCGCGTCGACCTCGCCGAGCTCGACCCGGCAGACGGCGAGCAGCGCCAGGGCGTGGGCCACCTGGTCCGTGTCCGGGTACTGCCGCACCATCTCCTCGAGACGCAGGGCGGCGGCGGACCAGGCCTCGCGCCCGACGTAGAACTCGGCGATGCGGATCTCCTTGCGGGCCAGCCGGCTGCGGCCCTTGAGGTACAGCTCGGCGACCTCTTCGGCGTGCTCGCTCTCGGGGAAGCGTGGGGAGAAGTTGGTCCAGGTGTTGACCGCCTGCCGGGTCCAGGTCTGGTCCCGCGAGGCCACCCGGCTCGCCTTCTTGTAGGAGGTGAGGCCCAGTCGGTAGACCACGTAGTCCATCTTCTCGTGGCGAGGATGCATGCGCATGAAGTCCTCGTAGGCCACGCGAGCGAGGTCGTAGTCCGTCTTCTCGAAGTGGAGGTCGCCGATGCTGAGCTCGGCGAGCACGGCGTAGGGGCTGTCCCGGTAGTAGTTGCGCAGCCGGGTGCAGAGCTCCAGGGCCTTGACGTAGTAGCCGCGCTTGATCTGCTTCTGGCAGGACTGGTAGAGGCCCTCGGCGGTAGGGGCCTCCCGGGCCATCAGGTTGGTCGGGTTCCAGTTGCGCTGGAGGTTCACCTCGCAACCGGTCGACAGCAACAGCAGAGCGGCAGCGATGGGCCAGGAACGGATCACGGCGGCTGTGTACCCCGGTGCCCAACCCGCTGCACGTCGATGGGCATTCCGAGGCGCCCGCTTCCACAGCGGGCTAAGGACCGGGGACCTGATCGTCGCCGTCGACGGCGAGCTGGTCCGCTCTCCCCAGAGGCCGCTTCACCGGCACCCCGCCCTCCAGGACCCGACATGGCTGCACCCTCCGACGGACCGCCCGTCTCGTTCTCCTCGTTCATCACCTCGCTCGCCGCCTCGGCGATGGAGCACCTCGGGCAGCTCGAAGCCCGCCCGGGCCAGGTGCCGAACCTCCCGCTGGCCCGTCAGACCATCGACCTGGTGGCCATCCTCAAGGACAAGACGGCAGGCAACCTCGACGAGGACGAGCAGCGACTGCTCGACACGCTGCTGATGGATCTCCAGCGGCGCCTGGTCGAGGTCTCGAAGGCCGGCTGAATCAGCCTCCCAGGCGACTCCACAGCGGTTGCCAACGAATGGTCAAGAACCCTGGAGGCTCGACGTCGCCGGCTCGTTGACACCCTGGCCGGGCTACGGATACGGTCCGTTGCCCCGCAATCCCGGCTCTCTCAGCCGACGAGGTGGAGATGTCCCGTTCCGTGCCCTTCCTGGTCGCCCTGTCGCTCTGTGCCTGTCCCGCAACCGACGACACCGGCGACTCCGGACCGACCGAGTGTGATGTCGAGATCCGCGAGACCTACCCGGCCGCGGACGCCATCGACTTCAACTACCGCGGCACGATCGAGGTCCACCTCAACAAGCCCAACGAGGACGGCGAGCCCACCCTCACCCTGGACGGGGTCTCGGGCGAGGTCACGAGCAACGAGGAGGGCACCACCTGGTACTTCAAGCCCGATGCTCCGCTGGAGCCGCTGACCTCCTACACGGTCGGCTTCTCCTACTGCCGCGGCGACGCCGGCTACAGCTTCACCACCTCGGCTCTGGGCAAGCCCCTCACCATCGAGCCCAGCGAGCTGACGGGCACGGTCATGCAGCTCAACCTCGAGGACGGCCGCGTGGTCATCCCGGAGGGCGTCGGAGCCGTGCTCGAGCCCTACCTGGGCGAGGTCACCATCTTCCTCGAGGTCCTCTCCGCCGACGCCAGCGAGATCACGGTCATGGGTGCCATCGCCGACGAGGACACCGGAGCCCAGGACTTCTGCTCGCCGAGCCTGGCCTTCCCGCCGGCCGACTTCACAGCCTCCCCCTACTTCCAGCTCGGTCCCGAGACCCTCGACTTCGAGATCGCCGGCTACGCCGCCACCATCGAGGACATGCTGCTCGGCGGCACCGTCGCCGACGACGGCACCTGGATCGGCGGAGGCATCCTGCGCGGCAAGGTCGACACCCGCCCGCTGGTGAGCGTCGTCTTCGACGACGAGGACGACCCGAACGCCATCTGCGACTTCGTGCTCGGCTTCGGCGTGGAGTGCATCGACTGCGGCTCGGACGGCACGGAGACGTACTGCCTGGAGCTGATGGCGGTGGACTTCACCGCGTCGGCCGTCGACCTGGACCTCGAGGAGATCGAGCTCGAGGACTGCCACCTGGAGTGCGCCGACACCTGGACGGACACCGGTGCCCTCTCCAACGAGCTGTGCGACCTGGAGCCCGTCGAGACCGGCACAGGTACCGAGACCGGTACCGGCCCCACCGGCGGCTGAGTTCAACCCCTCACGCCGACCCTGATCGGCACCTTGCATCCACCCGCAGCCCTTGGAGGAGACATGCTGCTTCGCACTTCCCTACTCATCATCGGTGGCCTCGGCCTCACGGCCTGCACCGGTGACGACACCGAGGACTCCGGCCCGGTCGAGTGTGAGATCGAGATCCGGGAGACCTTCCCGGCGGCCGATGCCATCAACGCCTACTACCTGAGCCCGATCGAGTTCCACCTCAACAAGCCCCACGACGAGGACGCCTCGATCACCGTCGCCGGCGTCACGGGCACCACCTCCTGGAACGACGACCGGACCACCCTCTACTTCCACCACGACGGTCTCGCCCCGGAGACCGCCTACAGCGCCACGCTGAGCTACTGCCGCGGCGACGCCACGGTGAACTTCACCACCTCTTCGCTGGGCAAGGACCTCGACGCGGACCTGATCGATCGCACCTACAGCCTCGATCTCTCCTCCGGCCGCATCGTGGTCCCCGAGGGCGTGGGCGCGGCCCTGGCCCCCTACCTCGAGTTCGAGATCCTCACCGGCGTCACCCAGGCCGACGAAGTGGTCGATGGCCTCCAGATGGCCGGCGCCGTCGGCGACGAGGACGCTCCGGGCACGCAGGACCTCTGCAACCCGACCATCGACTTCCCGCCGGCCGACTTCTCCAGTGCGCCCTACTTCCAGATCGGCCCCAAGGAGACCACCATCGCCGTGGCCGGCTACGAGGTCACCATCGACGACCTGATGGTCTCCGGAACCTTCGCCCCCGACGGCACCTACTTCGGTGGCGGCATCCTCAGCGGCCTCATCGACACCCGCCCGCTGGTGGAGCTGGTCTTCGACGACGAGGACGACGAGAACGCGATCTGTGACTTCATCCTCGGCTTCGGCGTGAGCTGCGTCGCCTGCGCCGACGGCTCCGGCGACTTCTGCCTCGAGATCAAGGCCGTGGACCTGGTCGCCGCGGAGCTCGACGGCGTGATCGTCGAGGAGCTGGAGCACGAGGACTGCCACGTCGAGTGCGCCGACACCTGCGAGGCCGACGGCACGCTCAAGAACCCGGAGTGCGACCTGGTCCCAGAAGACGTCTGCATCGTCGACACCACCACCACCGGCACCGGCACCGGCACCGACACCGGCACCGGCACCGACACCGACAGCGGAACCGGCACCTGAACGTTTTTTTTCCGCCGGGCCCCACCGGGGCCCGGCTATTCCTCCACCCGGCTCACACACCGGAGGCCCCATGAGCTCCCTCGCTCTGTTCAGCCTGGCCCTGCTCGCCTGTGA
>CAZCVP010000066.1:0-33657 GCA_964501915.1 uncultured Enterobacterales bacterium | reverse complement strand
CGGGCCGACAGGGGCGGAAGGGGGCCGCGCAACGGTGCATTACTTGTGCCGGGGGTATCTGGCGACCCTCGCCGTCCCGAGCATCGGTCCCATCACGTGAGCGACTCCGGCCAGCCCGTCAGAGGGATCGGCCAACCTGCGGTCTCGGCGACCCTCGAGCGCACCGGGCCGGAGGCCCTGTCTGTGTGCCGTCGTCGTAGTGACTGTGGGCGTTGTGGAGTGTGTGGGCAAGTGGGCGGCTCGGGACTCCGAACACGGCGGCGATTGCGGTCGCCCACCTGTCCCCAGAGTCCACATCGTCCATGGCCGGGGGCCTCGAACCCAGATCCTTCAACTCAAGGCGATCACCAACTTTTGTTTGGTCCCGGACATTTTCTGGCCCCCCGCCACGATAGACTGTCTTCATGTTCGAAGACCACCTCGACCAGGAGGTGGCAGGAGCCGAAGACCTCTACGAGGACCTCCTTCTCCTTGCCACCGCTTCGTCGGCCATCGACCTCCGACTCGGCAGGATGCTCGCCTGGTTCAAGGTCCAGGACCTCAAGCTCCTCGGCTACTCCTCCTTCGTCGCCTTCCGACGAGAGCGCGTCGACGTCAACGACACCCGACAGAAGCAGCTCACTCGCCTCGCCGCATCCAGGTGCGAGGGGGTCAAGGCTGCGGTGAGTGCAGGACTGATCTCCATCGAAGTCGCGGCTGCGGGCATCGCCGAGGCCGAGTTCGACGAGGAGACCTGGCTCTACCGGCAGCTCCAGCGAGTGGACCTGAACTGCAGGTGGCGTCGCTCCGGGCGGGCCGAGCCCATCGAGCGCGTCGACCTGGAGGGCGAGGACCTCGCCACGGTCAACGCAGCCCGACGACTCGTGCGCATCCTGGTGGGGCGCTCCATCTCCGATGCCACCGTCGACGCCACCCTGGTCCAGTGGTGGAAGGACGACCGGTCCGGACAAGAGCTCCTCGAAGCCGCGCGACAGGATCCGTCGGCGCCGGTCCACGAACCCCTCCCCGACTGGGCGGACCAGGCCGACCCGGCGACCGAGCTGTTGGGACCCTGGCAGGAGCCCGCTGACCTCCAGGAGGGTCTCCGCCAGCTCGAAGAGGTCCTGCGGGTCCGCCGTCACCGGACCCTGTGGCTGGGGAGGCTCTGGATCAAGGCCCGCGGGATGGACCTCCACAAGCTCAGGGGCTTCGACTCCCTGGCCGAGTGGGACCGCTCGGAACGCAGAGTCAGTCTCCGCACCCTCCAGCGAGCCGCAGAGCTCGCCGAAGTCGTCGACTACTTCCCCCAGGTCGCCGAGGCCGTCGACACCGACCAGCTCCGCATCGACCATGCCCGCCAGATCCTGCGCATCGCCGACGAGGACTCCGTCGACCGGTGGATGAACCTCGCCCGCCACACCACGGCGATGGAGCTGGAGCGGGCGGTGGACCAGGCCTTCGGCGGCGTCGAGGACACCCTGCTCGCAACCTACGAGCACACCATCGACGTCGCGACAGGATCCGTCGGCACCGACAAGCCGCTCAAGGTCTCCCTCCGCATCATCCAGGAGCCGCTGCCCGACCGGGGCTGGGAGACCGCCCCCAAGGAGCTGCTCCTGGCCTCGAAGTGGCTCCTGGAGACGGTCCAGCTCGAGCCCCAGCGCGGCTTCGGCAAGGTCAAGGAACGCGACCGCTTCCGGTGCCAGAACCCCGAATGCTGGCGGGTAGGCCTGCGCCACCACGCCCACCACATCCGGGCCCGCCAGGACGGCGGATCCGATGACCTCGACAACGGCGTGTGCGTCTGCCGCGCGTGCCACCTGAGGCTGATCCATGGCGGCATCGTCGAGGTCTACCGGCAGGGGCCGCTGCTGGTCTGGGACTACCCGGACCGGCGGGTGGCGGTGATGCTGCCGTGAGGCTGCCGTGAGGCTGCCGTGAGGCTGCCGTACAGCCTGTCAGGTCGTGATCACCGTGTCCACGTTCGCCCACCGCCGCCAGAGGGTGCCGGTCAGCTCTCCCTCGACAGCCATCTTGGCCACCGTGGTGCCCATCTTGACGTAGTTGCTGGCGTGCGCCAGCTTGATCAGGGGCCAGGGGTGCTTGCGCAGGAACCGGCTCCGGGAGAGTCGGCGCAGCATCGGCCGCGGGATGAAGTCCTTGGACAGCATCTGGATCAGCGAGATCCAGAACGTGTCCTCGACCGGTCTCGGGTAGGCCAGGTTCACCCGGTGCTGGTAGAAGACGCGGGTGTTGGTGCCCTCGACGTCGTACTGGCTGATGATGCCGTTCTTCAGCAGCTTGTTGACCAGCTCCGAGCCGGGAAAGACCGTCATCGAGAACAGGTAGAGGTCGAAGGGCCTCGGGAAGTTGATCACCATCTCGAAGAGCGCGGCCTTGTCCTCCTCGGTGGAGACCGGATCGTCGAAGATGAGCTGGAAGTGGGGCTTGACGCCGAGCTTGTGGTACAGGTCGGCGATGTCGTTGATCGTCTGGTTCTTGACCCGGCGGTCGTAGAGGTGCCCGGTCACCCGCTCGCTGGACTGGATGCCCATGTAGACCGAGACCAGGCCCGCGTCGCGCAGCCTGGTCATACGCTCTTCGTTGACCAGCTTGGGCTCGATGAAGATCTCGAAGGGGAGACCGACCTCGCGGGGGTAGATCTCGCAGAAGGCCTCGACCCAGTCCTTCTGGAAGTTGAAGACCTCGTCGTCGAAGCGGATGCGCTTGAAGTCCCAGTGCTTCCGGGCGGCGTTGATCTCGTCGACCATCGACTGCGGCGAGCGCACCCGGAACCACTTCTGGCCGGGGTAGATCGCCTTCTTGTAGGTCGAGTTGTAGCAGTAGCTGCACTTGTAGATGCAGCCCCGGCTGCCCATCATCTGGAAGACCGGATCCCCGTGCATGGGATCGCCGGCCACGACCTTGTTCCCGTAGATGAAGTACTTGTGGTCGTGGGTCGTGTAGTCCCGCCAGGCGATGGCATCGAGATCGCGGATCAGCGGACGCAGCCCGTTCTTCCGGAAGGAGCCGTCGGCCTGTTGGAGCCAGAGGTTCTCGGTGTCCATGATGTCGACACCGTCGCGGAGGCGGTCCGCCAGGTCCAGCAGGGCACGCTCCCCCTCTCCCTTGATGACCATGTCCGCGGTCTCCACGCAGACCTCGGGCACCAGGGTGGGGTGCATGCCTCCCCAGAGCACCGTCACCCCCAGCTCGCGGTGCAGCACCTCGGTCAACAACTTGGCCGACTGGTAGTAGGCCGAGGCCCGGATCGAGATGCACAGCAGGTCGAGCTGCTCGTCGCGCACGACCTTCAGCAGGTTCTCCAGCTCGGTGTCGGTGGCCGGGAAGAGGTGGTTGGAGATCCAGTCCTTGAAGTAGATCTCGGCGACGTGGTGTCCCCCCTCGCGCAGCGTGGCCGCGAGCACCCGGACGGCGTTGTTCTCCACGTCGTACATCGACACGAGGCCGATGCGAGGACCGCGGGACCGCGTGTCCCGGGCCAGCGTCTCCAGGCGGTGGTTCATTCGGTGCTCCGTCGAGGACCATAGCACCTCCTCGGTCATCTGGAGGAGGACGGCATCGCGGTGTTAGGATGCCCCGGCACTGGAGGATCCTTGGCCGAATCGACGGTCTTCGATGGACCCGTCGTGGTCGTCGGCGGAGGCGTGGCCGGCCTGGTCAGCGCCCACCTGTTGCTCGAGGCCGGCTGCGAGGTCGTGGTCATCGAGCGGGAACCCCAGGTCGGCGGCCTGGCGCGGTCCTTCGCCTACGACGACTTCGTGTTCGACTGCGGTCCCCACCGGTTCCACACCGAGAACCCCAACGTGGCGGCCTACCTGGAGCGGGTCCTGCGGGGACACAGCACCTTCTTCCCGCGGGTCAGCGAGGTCTACTTCAAGGGCAAGTACTACGGCTGGCCCATCAAGCCACAGAACCTGGTCCAGCTACCGGTGGACCTGGCGATGAACGCCACGGTCGACCTGGCCCTGAACTCGTTCAAGACCTACGAGGTCGACACCTTCGAGAGCTACGTGCTCCGACAGTACGGGCCGACCCTGTACGAGCACTTCTTCCGGGGCTACTCCGAGAAATTCCTCGGCATCCACCCTCGCGACACCCACCCGGACTGGGCCAAGACCGGCATCAACCGGGCGATCATCGACGAGAACCTGGAGATGCAGAACCTCTCCCAGCTCCTCAAGACCACCCTGGGCCAGTTCAACCAGGAGGAGTGCCGCTTCCTCTACCCCAGGGAGGGCATGCACCAGGCCTGGCACTCGGTCAGCCGGATGATCGAGGCGCTCGGGGGCCGCATCCTCACCGGCGTCGGCGCTCGCCTGGAGGGCAGGGACGGCCGGGTCGACAAGGTCTGGGCGGGCGATGAGTCCTTCACCCCCAGCGCGGTGATCTGGACCGCTCCGATCACCCTCGCCACCCGCCAGCTCGGCGTGCCGACCCCGGACCTGCCGTACCTCGGCCTGCTCCTCTACAACGTCTGCGCCGACTGCGACGTGCCGCGGAACTACCAGTGGTGCTACTACGGCGCCGACGACATCGTCTACAACCGCGTCTCCACCCCCAAGTTCTTCAGCCCCGAGACCGTGCCCGACCTCAGCGCCACGGGCCTCTGCGTCGAGGTGACCTGCATGGAGGGCGACGAGCGCTGGCAGCACGCCGAGCGGCTCACCGACTGGGTGGTGGACGACCTGATCAAGGTGGGCATGCTGCCGAGTCGCACGGCGGTCAACGACGTCTACGTCGAGCGCCTGCCCGACAGCTACCCCATCTACCACAAGACCTACCCGGGGGAGCTGAAGATCGCCCGGGAGAGCCTCCAGGCCTTCGAGAACCTGCACCTCGCGGGCCGCACCGGCCTGTTCTGGTACAATAACATGGACCACAGCATCGAGAACGCGATGCAGCTCGTGCGCAAGCTGCTGCGGGATGCCGGGCACACGGAGATCCGCGAGGCCGGCCTCGCCTCGGGCCTGCGCAGCGCCTGAGCGCAGCTCCGGTCAACGGCCACCATGATCCTGGGACTCCTGCTCCTGGCCGGCTGCACCGGCTCGGACCCGATCGACTCCGCCAGCGAGCAGCTCACCGTCGAGGTCACCCTCGACCCCGACCAGCCCCTGCTCGCCTGGGCCAACGTCACCCTGGAGACCCCCGGCACGGCGCGGGTCGTCTCATGGAGCGACGAGGTGGCCGCCCGCACCGGCCCGACCCGCGACAGCGGCACGTCTCACCGCCTGGTGGTCCTCGGTCTCCGCGCCGACAGCACCTACGAGGTCCAGGTCGTCGCCGTGCTGGAGGACGGCACCGTGCTCACCAGCGAGCCCCAGGCCGTGGAGACCGGCTCCCTCCCCCGGGACCTGGCCGACTTCTTCGCCGCGGGGGTGAGCGAGGACGCGGCGGGCATCACGCTGCTCGGCCCGGCCGATCCCGACGGCGAGCCGGCCGACTCGGACGCCCCCTTCCTCTTCGGGGTCGACGCCGAGGGCGAGGTGGTCTGGCTCTACGACACCACCACGGTCGGCAACCACGCCAACCGCTCGGCCGAGCTGCTGGCGAGCGGGGCGCTCCAGATGCTGACCCCGCAGTCCGTGCGGGCGATCGAGCCCGACGGGGAGACGGGCTGGCTGATCGCCACCGACGCCGCTGGGGCCGTGCACCACGACGCCGCCACCCTTCCCGATGGCCACGTCGTCCTGCTCGCCGAGACCGTGCAGGCCGTGGACGTGCCCGCGCTCGGCGGCCTGGTCGAGGTCACGGGCGACCGCCTGGTGGAGCTGGACACCGACGGCGTCGAGGTCTGGTCCTGGTCCACCTTCGACCACCTCGACACCCAGCGCTACCCGGGCGAGCTCTCCCAGAAGATGAACGACGACGGCACGACCGACTGGACCCACGCCAACAGCGTGGTCTACGTGGAGAGCCAGGACGCCCTGCTGGTCTCCCTGCGCCACCAGAACCAGGTGATCCTGATCGACCACGAGACCGGCGAGCTGCTCTGGACCCTGGGCGAGGACGGGGACTTCGCCCTGGGAGAGGGCACCTGGTTCGCCTCCCAGCACGCGGCCTCGATGCCCGAGGACGACCTGGTGCTGCTCTACGACAACGGCAACGAGCGACCCCGACCGCGCAGCCGTGCCGTGGCCTGGCGCCTGGACCTCGACACCGGCACGGCCGACGAGGACTGGAGCTGGGAGACGGAGACCTACACCTCCAACATGGGCGACGCCGACCGCCTGGCGAGCGGCAACACCCTCGTCTGTGCCGCCGCGAGCCGCCGACCCGAAGACGACGGTCGCATCGCCGAGGTCACCCCGGACGGCGAGGTGGTCTGGGAGCTGATCCTCACCGAGGATGACTGGGTCTACCGGGCGGAGCGGGTGGACTGGCTGACGCCGGTGGAGTGACTGCGCCGATCGCTCAGGGCATCGACGACCGCAGGACCGAGATCCCGCTGCGCACGACCCGCCGGAGCTCGGCCGGGCTGCGGATGCCCAGCAGGTACCGCGTCACCCGGGTCGGGCTGGTGTAGAAGCGGAACATGAGCTTGTTGAGGATCCGGATCTGCTCGTCCTGGGTCATGTGCTGGGTCCAGGCCACCGGGATCGGAGCGCCGGGCCTGGGGTCGACCATGTGCTCGAGCCACTCGTCGCCCTTCCACATGCCCAGCTCGGCGCCGTCCTTCCAGAGCTGGGAGTCCGGGTACGGGGAGTAGAGCGCCCAGATCACATAGGTCGGGTCGATGGACTCGACGAAGTCCGCCGATCGCAGGACGTCGGCCTCGTTCTTCTCGGTCGGCAGCCCGAGCATCATGTAGGCCGCGGTCTTGATGCCCAGCTCCTTGCACCACCGGAAGACCCGGCGGACCTGCTCGAGGTCACTCGTGGACTTGCCGATGGCGACCTGCCCCTCCGGAGTCCCCGTCTCGACGCCGAAGTGGATCCGGCTGCACCCGGACTCCTTCGCCACCTGGAGGTTCGAGAAGTCGATGTGGGAGCAGGTCATCTTGGTGGCCCACTTCAGGTTCACCCGCCGCCGCAGCATCTCTTCGGACAGCTCGACGAGCCGCTTGCCCGGCAGGTTGAAGGTGTCGTCGACGAAGTAGACCTCCGAGATGCCCAGGTCGACACAGTGCTCCATCTCGTCGACGATGCTGCCGGCGGAGCGCCTGCGGTAGGTCCGGTAGGTGCTGCAGAAGGGGCAGTCGTAGGGGCAGCCGCGGCTGGTGACCATCGTGGTGCAGAGGGCGTCCTCCATGCCGGCGGTGTAGTAGCCCTCGAGGGTGGCCAGGCCCTGGCGATCGGGGAACGGCAGCTCGTCCAGCTCGCGGAAGTTGGAGCGGGGGGGGTTCTCGACGACCTCTCCCCGCCTGTCCCGGTAGAGCAGGCCGGGGATCGCCGAGAGCTCGCCCTTGCCCTCCAGGGCATCGAGCAGGGCGGCGAGGGTCAGCTCCCCGTCGCCGCGGACGGCGTAGTCCACGCCGGGCAGCGCCAGGGCCTCCCGCGGGTAGGAGAAGACGTGGGAGCCGCCGATGATGACAGGCAGCTCGGCGTCGACCTTCTTGGCCGCCTGGGCGACCTGGAAGACGTCGTAGATCAGGTGGGTGTTGGAGGTCGTGCCGACGATGTCGGGGTTGATCGCCGCGATGCGCCGGCGGATCTCCTCGAAGTCGAGCCCCTCACGCTGGCAGTCCAGCATCGTGACGCGGTGGTTGGTGTGCGCCTTGAGGTAGGCGGACAGGCTCATGATCTGGAGCGGCGGGAAGGAGTGGAAGCCCCGCGTCATATACTTGTCGGAGACACCCGCCCAGACCTGGTTGTGGTTGGGGGGCTGGACGAGGAGGACGTGCATGGACTGCTACCTGTTCGGGTCGGTCAATTGGAGGATGCTACCCGTGCCTCCGGGACCGCTCAAGAGCGAAGATCGGCTCAGCGGCCCCGCGACTCCAGTCGCCAGGCCGCGATGACACCGTCCTCGAGGTCAGGCGAGCGGGCGAACCAGGACCGGTACCTGGCCAGCTCCACCTCGTTCCCGCCGGTGAACAGGACGGCCCAGTGCAGCCCCAGGGCACCCAGCTCCGAGAGCGCCGCCGGATCGGACGAACCGGCGGGCGGGGTGGGACCGCGCCCGACCTCCTGGAGCGCCCGCAGCGCCCGGCTCTCGGCGATCCAGGCCAGGCGCGCGGTCGACTGGCCGAAGTCCTCCATGTCGCCGTTGCCCTCGGTCACGGCCTGGCGGTGGTAGGGGACCCAGCGCAGCGAGCTCACCGGCCCCCGGAAGGGCAGCACCAGGATCGGGTGTTCGCCCGGCTCCTGGGCGAGCTCTCGAAACAGGTCCGGGACGACGAGCGGGTCCTGCAAGGTCCAGACGGACCGCATGCCGTTGACCCGCTGCGCCACCACCAGCTCACCCCAGCAGGCCAGGCTGAGCACCACGGTCACGTACCAGCGCCACCGCCCCGTCACGGACACCAGGGCGCCGGCACAGCCTGCCGCGGCCACGACCGTCAGCGCCACCAGGCGATAGGGCCACACGAGTCGCCAGAAGCCGGGCAGCCAGGCGTTGAGGGCGGCGAAGGGCATCGTCACCTTGAGGGTCGGGGCCCCGACCCAGTGATCGTCGGTCCAGTAGAGCTGGGGCCCCAGGGCGAACACCAGCCCCGCGAGCCCGAGCGCCGGGACCCAGCTCGTGCGCTTCCGGGCCAGGACAGCGCCCAGGATCAGGGCGCCGCTGGCGGTGAAGGGGAAGGCGTCCCGGAGCCGAGCCGGTGTCCACCAGGGCCAGGCCATCGACGTGAGCTTCAGAGAGGTCCAGGGGGAGACCCCCGTCACCTGGAGCGCGGTCGACTGCGCCGACCGGAGGTAGGACGAACCGTCTTGTGAGGCGGACAACAACAGGGGGCCGGCGATCGGGGCCACGACCAGTGCCGCCGTGAGGCCCGACAGGCAGAGCATGGCGAGCGGCGTCCAGCGCCTGCGAGCGGCGAGGGCGAGCGCCAGCACCGCGACCAGGAGCGCCAGGAAGTAGGCGTAGAACCAGTAGCACAGCCCCGCCAGAGCCCAGGCGAGCCCCACGGCGACGGCCAGCCGAGCCCCCGGACGCCGCTGGAGCTGGACGAGTCCGGCCACCGTCAGGGCCACAAAACACAACAGCCCCTGCTCGCCCCGGCCCTGCACCAGCTCGCTCCAGGCGTAGGGACTGCAGACCAGCACCACGGCGCCGAGGGTGGCGGAGGCCCGGTCCCCGCCCAGGACCCTGCCGAGCACCCAGCCCCCGAGGCCGTTCAGCGCGGCCAGGCCGATGATCGACAGGTTGTAGGCGGGGACCGCCTCCGTCAGCAGGAAGAAGGGGAGCTGGAGGGCCTGGATGCCGACGTTCCAGAGCAGGTTCCGGTTGTCCTGCCCGAAGGGCCAGTGCAGCTCGGCCGCCTGGAGCGGGTGCGTGCCCTCGGCGATGGCCCAGGCCAGGTGCCCCGGGAGCCAGAACCCGATGTTGAGATCGGGCATCGTCGGATCGGAGGGGTAGAGGCTCCAGGCGAGGGGGGCCAGGGGCCAGGAGGCGACCACGGCGAGCACGAGCGCCCCCAGCAGCACCACGAACAGCTCCACGAGCCCCTGTCGGAGCGTAGGAATCCTGCTCTGGGAGGTGGATGCGACGGGGAACTCCAGGAGGGTCGCTCGCCGTGTCTGGTATACGAAGTGGAGGAGAGCATCTACCGGATGGACGCTGTGGAGCGGTCGGGACCCCCGAACCCGTGTGACCTCGAGCCCGTGAGCAGACCCCCCTTCACCATCCTCGACCGGCTCCGTTCCTGGACCTGGCCCGTGATCTACAAGATGGTGCCGATCCAGCTCGGCCTGCTGATCCCGCTGGTGCTCTTCATCGCCCTGCTCGCGCGCCAGGTGGACCAGGTCCTGGGGCTCCCGGCGCTGCTCTTCCAGCCCCTGGGAGCGGTCATCGGTGTCCTGCTGCTCGGGGTGTCGGCGGTGATCGTCTACTGGGCCTACTCGCACCTCGCCCTGGAGGGAGACGGCAGCCCCAACCCCAACTTCCGCCAGACCTCCCGGATCGTCATGAACGGCCCCTACGCGCTCGTGCGCCACCCGACGGTCATCGGCAAGGTGATCGGCGTGGTCGGGGTGGCCTTCCTCTTCCAGTCGCTGACCTTCCTCGGCTTCGTGGTGCCGATCCTGCTGGCGGGCGCGGTGGTCTCCAACCGGCGGAGCCAGGAGGTACCGCTGGAGGAGGAGGAGGGGGGGGTCTACCGCCAGTACCGCGAGCGCGTGCCGATGTTCTTCCCCAGCGCGAGGGACATGCTGGGCCTGGCGAAGCTGGCGAGACCGGTGCTCGTCTCCGCCGCGCTGCTCATCGCCGCGGTGTGCGTGGCCGGGCCGTCGTCCTTCGGGTGGCGCCCGTCGGGGGCCGGCCTGGCCGGTCTGCTGGCAGCGGGCGGGCTGCTGCTGCTCCCCCTCGCCGCGCGGACCGCACAGCTCCGCCACACCTTGCCCGACACCCCCCTGTGGCAGCGGCTGGGACACGCCTGCGGCCTCGACTTCACCCGCCACCTCATGCACCTGGAGCCGGGGCCGCTCCGTGGCCTGATCGAGGACCTGCTCGGGCAGGGGTCGGGGCGGGTCGTGCGGCTCCTGGCGCGAGACCACGCCGCACGGGCCTGGTTCCTGGGCACGCTCTTCCTCCCCGCCGGACTCTGCTGGAGCCTCCTGCCCGCGAGCCCGAGCCTCCGGGCCGCCGGAGTGGCCGGGGTGCTGGTCCTGTCGACGCTGGGCTGGCGCTTCCTCGGGACCGCCCTCCAGAGCGCCCTGAGCGCCGGGGCACCGGCCGGGGTCGACGCCGAGGCGGACGAGAGCGGTGGTCCGGGGTCCGCGGTCGCGGTGTCGACCGTGCTGGAGCTCGCTGCGGTCATCGGCGCGTGGGCGGTGCTCTACCAGGTGGTGGGTGTCCCCGTCCCCCTGGTCGAGGCCCTGGCCGTCTTCCCGGTGGTGGTCCTGCTCGCCGGCCTGCGGTCCTCCTACGACGGGCTCGGTGTGGTCGACGTCGCCCTGATCCTGCTCCTCGGCCTGCTGGGCGTGGAGCCGGCCATGGCCCTGACCCTGTCGCTGCTCTTCCACCTGGTCCGGCTCTCGACCCGGGTCCTGAGCGGCTTCTGCTTCCTGCTGGCCCTGTCCCGGACGCCAGGGACGGCCGCCCCGAGGGGCTGATCGGGGACTACCCCTACTCCCGGGGGGAGGCCGCTCCCCCGCGCATCAGCATCGACGAGGAAGCCGCCGGCTCGCGGGAGGGCGCCAGAGGAGCTCGTCGTGGCTTCGAGGGGGAGGGGAGCGACGGGATGCCCGAAGTGGTCCTGGGGTTCGAGGACCCGCCCGGCTTCACCGCACGAGGCCCACATCGAAGCCAAAGTGCCGCACCACCTTGCGCAGCGTGTCCACCCGGACCGCCGTCGAACCGGCCTCGATCCGTTGGAGCGTGGGGAGCGACACGCCCGCGACGCGCTCCGCGAACTCCCGCTGGGTCATGCCGGTCGCGGAACGCATACGACGCACCGCGACGGAGATGTCGACCTGGCCGGCTTCCAGGTCGGCACGGAGCTGCCGAAGGACCTCGCGACGCTGCTCTCGGTCCAGTTGCTTCATCCGTCCCACTCAGTCCTCCAGGCTCTGCAAGGAGGCCCGAGCCGACTCGATCCTCGGGGTGATGAGGTCCACGACCTCTCTCTCCACACCGAGCTCGAGGAGCCAGCCCGAGACCCCGGGGAGCCGGCGCGCGAGGTCCAGGAGGTGGTCTGCAAGCTCGTCGGCGCGGAGCCAGTCCGACACGGCGTCGATGACCTGCCGCCAGTCCGGGGTTGGGGCGCTCCGCTCAGACCCCCAGCGGGTGCTCCGCCGGATCTGCTCGGGGTCGAGGAACATGGGAGCAAAGTCGAAGAGCGGAGAGAGCTCGACCCGCCCTGGCAGCTTGCGAAGGGCCGTGTTGCGTCCGTGGTTGTCGGTGTCACCCAGGGCCAGAGCGAGGGCATCTCGCAGCACGATCTCGGTCACCGCGCCCGCGGGCTCGTCCACTGCACCCGCGACAGCACCGCACACATCCTCCCACGCGAGTCGACTGCCCGCCTCGATGACGCCCAGGAGCGAGTAGACGCTCTCCAGGCCGTGACGGACAACGCCCTCCCCCACGACCTCCCGATCGAAGCGGGGCACGAAGAGCACCGAAGGCTCGTACTCCAGCGCCGCTCCGCACCGGAGTCCCAGCCGGCGGGCGACCTCCAGGAAGGGGGCCTCCGCCGCGAGCACCTGGTGGTCGCGGGTCGTGCGACCGCGTGGGAACTTCACCAGCCAGTGCCGAGCAGCACGGTCGTCCGGAAGCACGCCATCGGCATGGAGGAGCCCGTCCCTGTCCTCTGCTAGGAGCAGCTTGGGGGCGGCTCCGCCGGTGTCCGTCGCACCCCGCATGGGGACGGACTGGGACAGCGCCCAGGCTCGGAAGGCATCGCCCCGACGAACCACCTCGGCACGAGGAAGGCCCACAGCACCCGGGTCAGGACGGTGGGCGGCTCGGGCGATCCGCAGGTTCCCGACCGGCGATCCGGCCCCGTGGCGCAGCACGGTCCAGTCCGTCGGTGTGCCCGATGCGCGACGGATCCTCGCCTCGCAGAGCCGGCGTGCCTCCCCCTGGGGCATCAGATCGACCAGGAAGGCGGGGAAGCTGGAGAACTGGCGCAAGGCGAAGTCAGGGGGGAGGTCGACCGACACGGCCTCGCTCCCTCGGGCACCCAGGTGCTCGGCGGCGTAGTCGATGTCGTACTCGAACGATGTGGGCTCAGAACGGCTGCCACTCCGTCCACGCACCCTCACCTCAGCCGCGCGATGCCAGCATCCATCCAGGTGGAGCTCAACGGTCAGGGTCTTCTCCATAGATCTATTATATGATGGGTTTCAGTCTTCTTTCGGTCATCGCGGACTATAAAACCACAACTTTATGATGTGTTTTCGGGAGGATTGCACGTGTCGACAGAGCATCTGACCCGCCCAACGCCCTGCGGTCGCACCGTCTCTGGGGGATCGCGCCGGGTCAGGACCTACTCCGTCCCCTCCGGGAAGCCCTGGTCCCACGACAGGGTCCAGGTCCCCTCGTAGGTCACGGGCACCGCGTCGGCGGCGGTGCGGTAGTCCAGCGACCAGGTCCCCGCTCCGGACGCGTCGTCGGTGGCGACAGGATCCTCCAGGGCGCCGTCGAAGCTCCCCGTGAGGAAGGTCCCGTAGGGCTCCTCGGACTCGCCCGTGTCGCCCGTGTCGCCCGTGTCGCCCGTGTCGTCGTGATCGGCCTCGATCACCATCGCCGAGTGGAGCGGGACCGTGCCCTTCCACCCGGCCTCGCAGACGAGGCCGTCCAGGTTGTCGTAGAGGGTGGACCCCGAGCCGAGCCGTCCCTCCTCTCCGGTGACGGGGCCGAAGTCCACCGCTCGCACGTTGACGTAGACACCACCATGAGGCGTCATGGTGTAGCCCTCGCCGTAGGCGTAGAACTCGGCAATCAGCTCACCGGTGAGCTCGCCCTCGAGCTGCCCGACCCACCAGCCCTCCCACGGGGTGCAGGGGTCGTCTTCGTCGTACTGGCAGCCGGCTAGCCAGAGGAGCAGGAGCACCGCCAAAGCCCCGGTCAGAACGCGACGGTGGTGCCGAGGGTGTGGACCAGGTGGTGCTGTTCCAGCCCCACCACGGTCCACTGGAGCCCATAGTCCAGCCGGGCCTGCTCGGAGACCACGCCGATGCCGAGGCCGACGACCCCTTCGCGCTCGGCCCCGAAGAGGTGGGAGTAGCCGGCACGCAGCGACGCCACGCCCAGAGCCACCCACTCCACCCCGGCGCGGGTCCCGAAGGCATCGCCGGTCCAGACGCCGTCGATGGCGAAGGAGAGCGGGTCCAGTGGCCGCCACCAGGCCCCGATCTCCGCCGACAGGGGGCGACCGTCGCCCGGGGAGACGTCGTGCAGGGTGCCGGCGAGCACCAGGTTGGTGATCGGCATGCCGGCGATCGACAGGTCGGCCTCGAAGAGGTTGGAGTTGCCCGAGAGCTCCGAGAGACGCCGCTGCCAGAGCATCGAGCCGCCGATGGCGAGCCGGCGCCCGATCATCGCGTAGCCGACGCTCAGGCGGATGTCGTGCTCGGTGGTGTCGTTGTCGAGGGTCTCTCCGGGCGTCACCCAGCCGGGCAGCTCGGAGGTCAGCGGGATCGGGCTGGAGTCGGTGCGGGTGTAGGAGAGGGTGGCCGAGGTGTAGCTGGACTGGCTGTCCCGGACGGTGGTGGTGCCCCACCAGCCCTCCGCGAGGGTGTTGTCGAGCCCCACGTCCACCTGGGAGGTGTAGAGGGGGACCAGCGCCACCGTGGCCGGGGCGTTGAACGCGGCCGAGTTGTCGTAGGGGTTGGCGGTGCCCGCACCAGCCATGCCGGCGACGCCCGCGTGGTTCCACTCTGCGGCGCTGGCGGGCGAAGCCCCCAGCGCCGCTGCGATCAATGTGAGGATCAGGACCTTGCTCAGCTGCATGACCGTGGCTAGTATGGCCGGGCTCGATTTGGAGCAAGCCGTGCTCGGCGCGCCGCGAAAAGTTAGCATTCGTCGCTCGATTGGAGTCTCGATGGAACCTGAGAAGCTCGATTTCTTCCGGACCCTGCTCAACGATCGCCTCAAGGCCCTCCTCGAAGAGGCCGGCGCGGAGTTGCGGGATCTGACCGATGACAAGGAGGCCCTGGCCGATGCGATCGACTTCGCCGCCATGGAGTCCTCCCGAGAGTTCACACTGCGCCTGCGTGACCGGGAACGCATCCTGATCCGCAAGATCCAGGAGGCCCTGCGCCGCATCGACGAGGGCGAGTACGGCTACTGCGAGAACTGCGGTGAGGACATCGGCGAGAAGCGGCTGATGGCCCGCCCGGTGGCCACCTGGTGCATCGACTGCAAGACCGAGGCCGAGCGGCTCGAGCGTCGCTCCTGGTCGTCCTGAGCGCGGCGCGCCCGACCTTCGCAGAGCGGGCGACCCCACCAAAACCGCCCCGCGCGCCGACCCCCTGATCGCGGACCGCGGCGTTAGGCGAAGCTCGGACCCCTGAGCCCGTACGTCCCGGTGGATCGCTTCGTCCGGATCGCTGTCGCCCTGCCGCTCCCGGAGCCCTTCACCTACGGGCTGCCGGAGGCGCTGGTCGGCGAGGTGCGCCTCGGCCACGTCGTGCTGGTGCCCTTCGGGCCGCGGAAGGTCACCGGCTACGTGCTGGCGACCCTGGCCGAGCCGGACTGCGACCCGTCCCGGGTGAGGCCGATCCTGCGGCTCCTCGATCCCGAGCCGGCCTTCGACCCCACCCAGCTCCGGTTCCTGGAGTGGATGGCCGACTACTACCTGGCCTCTCTCGGCGAGACCATCGCCACCGCCCTGCCCGCCGGCATGGCCGCGAAGTCGCGGCTCATCTGGGAGGCCACCACCGAGGGGGTCGAGGCCCTGGCGACGGATGCGCTGGACCCCGAGCAGGCCGAGGTGCTCCGGGAGATCGTGGCGCGCCCCGGCCTGACCCGGCGGGGCCTGGCGCGGCGTCTCCGGGACCTGCTGGAGCCCGACCGGACCACCAAGGCCCTCGACGCGCTGCGGCGCAAGGGCTGGGTCGACAAGGAGAGCGTGGAGGTCGGCGGGGCGGGGGGGCTGGTGCGCGAGGTCCGTCTGGCCGGCCACCTCCACGGTCGCGCCGGCAAGCGACAGCTCGCGGTGGTCCAGGCCCTGGCCCAGGCTGGGGGGTACCTGGACCTCTCGGAGCTGGTGGCTTCGCAGGGTCCCTATGCCCGCACGGCGGTCAAGCGCCTCGCCGAGCAGGGCGTCGTCGAGGTGGGGACCCGGGAGGTCCGCGATCCCGTGGTCGCCGGGGTATTGCCCGACGAGCGGGAGCCCCCCGAGCTGCTACCGGCCCAACAGGTCGCCGTCACCGAGATCCTCGGCCCCGCTCGTCCGTGGCTGCTCTACGGGGTCACCGGCTCGGGCAAGACCGAGGTGTACCTGCGCTGCGCCGCCGAGGTGCTGGAGCGAGGCCAGCAGGTCCTGGTGCTGGTGCCCGAGATCGGGCTCACGCCGCTGCTGACCGGACGCTTCCGGGCCCGCTTCGGAGACCGGGTCGCCGTGCTGCACTCCGGCCTCACGGGAGCCCAGCGGCTCCAGGAGTGGCGCCGCATCCGCGCCCGCGAAGCCCAGGTGGCGGTCGGCGCCCGGTCGGCGCTCTTCGCCCCCTTCGAAGACCTCGGCCTGGTGGTGGTGGACGAGGAGCACGACTACTCCTACAAGCAGGACGACGGCGTGCGGTACAACGCCCGGGACATGGCGGTGGTCCGCGGCAGCCTGGCCCGGTGCCCCGTGGTCCTGGGGTCCGCCACGCCCTCCATGGAGTCCTGGCGCAACGCCTTCAGCGAGCGCTACGGCCTGCTGGAGCTGCTGGAGCGGGCCACGCCGAGGCCGGTCCCCCAGATCGAGGTCGTGCACCTGCGCCAGCAGCCCCGGGAGGACGACAAGCTCCCCCTGCTCGCGGCGCCGGTGGCCGACGCCCTGCGCGAGGTCCTGCTCGAGGGCACCGGCAAGGCCATCGTGCTCTACAACCGTCGCGGCTACGCCACCTACGTCATGTGCCCCGACTGCGGCGGGTCCTATGCCTGCCCGAGCTGCGGCATCAGCCTGGTGCTCCATCGGCACCACCACACGCTGACCTGCCACACCTGCGGCTTCCACCGCGACGAGCCCAGGAGCTGCCCGGCCTGCCACAGCGAGCGGCTGGAGGTCCTCGGCACCGGCACGGAGCGGGTGGAGGAAGCCCTGCGCGAGCTGCTGCCGGGCATCGGCATCGCCCGCATGGACGCCGACACCACCCAGGCCCGCGGCTCCCACTTCGAGCTGCTGGAGCGCTTCCGCTCCGGAGAGTTCCGGGTGCTCGTCGGCACCCAGATGGTCGCCAAGGGCCACGACTTCCCCGACGTGCACCTGGCCGTGGTGGTGAGCGCCGACCACGCCCTCCGCATGCCCGACTTCCGGGCGGCAGAGCGGACCTTTGCGCTGCTGACCCAGGTGGCCGGACGAGCGGGGCGGGGAGAGGTGCCCGGGCGTGTGCTCGTCCAGACCCTGCACGAGGAACACCCGGTGCTCGAGCTGCTGGGGGATCCCAAGACCTTCTACGAGGAGGAGGCCCACCAGCGCCGCCTGCTCGGCTACCCGCCGTTCACGCGCCTGGCGCTGCTGCGAGTCGAAGCCGCGGATCGCCGCGAGGCCTGGCGAGCCGCCCAGGAGCTGGCGACCCGGCTTCGGGACACCGCCGACGGGCGGGTGATCCAGGTCCTGGGGCCCGCCTCGGCGGCCCGGCCCCGCCAGGTCGGCCGCTGGCGCTACCAGGTCGTGCTGCGCGGCTGGGACGGCAAGCGCTTCCGGGAGTGGCTCCGGGAGCAGGACCTGACGCCACCCAAGCGGGGAGTGAGGCTGGTGGTCGACGTGGATCCGCGCAACCTGATGTGACACTGCTGACCCCATGAACTTCCCCACCCCCCTCGTCCAGGGCCGCCTCCTGCGCCGCTACAAGCGCTTCTTCGCCGACGTCGAGCTGAAGACCGGCGAGGTCGTCGTGGCCCACTGCGCCAACACGGGCACGATGAAGTCCTGCCTGGAGGAGGGCGCCGGCGCCTGGCTTTCCCGGAGCACCAACCCCAAGCGCAAGCTGAAGTGGAGCTGGGAGGTCTCGGTGGTCGGCGGGGTGCCGATCCTGGTCAACACGGCCCGCCCCAACGCCGTCGTCCGGGAGGCCGTCGAGGCGGGCAGGGTGCCCTCCGTCGCCGACTACGCCAGCGTGCGCCGCGAGGTGCGCTACGGCTCCCAGAACAGCCGCATCGACCTGCTCCTGAGCGAAGGTCCCCGACCGGACTGCTACCTGGAGGTCAAGAACGCGACGCTGAGCCTGGGAGACGGCGTGGGGGCGTTCCCCGACGCCGTCACCACCCGCGGCACCCGGCACCTCGAGGAGCTGGCCGGCATGGTCCGCGAAGGGCACCGCGGCCTGCTGTTGTTCCTCGTGCCCCGCTCCGACGTGGACCGCGTGCGTCCGGCGGACGCGATCGACCCGACCTATGGGGCCACCCTGAGGCGGGTGGCGGCCGAGGGCGTCGAGGTCGAGGCCTGGCGAGCCGCGGTGACCCTGGAGGGCGTGGAGGTGACCGAGCGGCTGCCGGTCGAGCTCTGAGCGACGCTGTCAGGTCTCCACCGACCCCTCGCCCGGGTCGTCGATCACCTCGAGCGCCGGGGCGCTCGCCGTGTCCTCGTCGTTCCCCGGCAACAACAGCAGCTCGGGCATCGGATCGGCCGCCGGTCGGGGGCTGGCGTGGTGGATCCGGCTGACCGACGGCTCGTCCACGTAGTCGTCCTCACTGCTGCGCCCGAGCTTCAGCGAGCGATAGCGCCGCAGGGGCTCGTGGCCCTTGGGGATGTGGGGCACGGTCTCGGCCCGGTTCCGGCCGCGGCCCTTGGCCAGATACAGCGCCTGGTCGGCGAGCTTGATCAGCTCGTTGGGCTGGGCGTCCCCCTTGGACCAGGCCGTGGCCCCAGCCGTCGAGGTGATGAAGAGGGTGCCCTCGGCGAGGTCCATCGGGGTCTCGGAGATGCGGGCCCGGAGGCGGTTGGCGATCGACCGAGCCTGGGACAGCGAGCACCCCGGCACGACCACCAGGAACTCGTCGCCGCCGTAGCGACCCATGAGGTCGTAGCGACGTCCGGCCACCCGCATGCGCCGACCGACCTCCCGCAGCACGGCGTCGCCGACGAGGTGCCCGCGGGTGTCGTTGATCTCCTTGAAGTGGTCGAGGTCCATCATGACCACGCCCAGGCTGCCACCCTCCCGGCGGACCCGCTCCATCTCGGTCTCGAGGATGTCGAGGATCGCCGGCCGATTCCACAGACCGGTGAGGGTGTCCCGGGTCGACTGCTCCCGCATCTTCTCGCGCAGCTTCTGCAGCGAAGCCTGGAGCCTCAGGATCCGCTGGGCGGACCGGAGCCGCATCTGCAGCTCAAAGGAGTCCATCGGGCCAGCCACGTAGTCGTCGGCTCCGGCGGCGTGCACCTCCTCGAGGCGCTGGCGGTCGGCCGCCGCCCCCAGCAGGACGATGTAGATGTAGGGCTCGGGAGCGAAGGTCCGCCGGATCTCCCGGCAGAGATCCAGGGCGGCCGAGCCGGACAGGCCCTGGTCGATCAGGACGAGGCTGGGGGTCTCGGTCCCCTCCTCGAGGTGGGACCAGGCGGTCAGGGCGTCGGCGGCGACGAGGACCTCGTGGCCCCACTCCTCCAGCTCGCGCTCCAGCGCCGCGCGGTTGCTCTCGGTGGGCGAGACGACGAGAACGTGCACAGCACCTCACGGGGCCCGGGGATCGACTCCAGCCAGGTAGATCGGCCCAGGTGCGTTGGAGCTTACCCTGATTTGGAGAAATCGAAGGCCAGGGCCACCGTCAGCGTCGCTTGGGGTCCGTGCGGGAGCGCTTCATGTCCTCGTCCTCGTAGGTCTGCACGTCGTCGATGCCCGCCATGTCGACCTGCCACCCCTCGAGCACGCCGGCCGTCCGCAGCAGATCCACCCCCTCGACGTCACCGGAGGACCGCCCCCGGGGGCGACCCGACGCCGCCTGGCGGCGGGGCTTCGCCAGGCTGCCCTCCTCCGCCTCGTCCACTCGGGGGTCCCTCAGCAGCGCCTGGAGCCGAGCGTTGCCCGACACGAGCTGACGCGTCAGGCTGGACAGCAGCAGTCGACGCAGGGCCGTGCCCCTGGCGCTGGACTCGGTCAGGAGCAGGCTGTAGGTCTTGCGGTCCAGGGACATCACCTGGCAGGGTCCCGCCGCCACGCAGGTCGCGCTGCGGGCCGAGTGATCGATGACGCTCATGTGACCGAGCAGGGCAGGCGCAGCGACCTGGGCCAGCTCCTTGTCCTCTCCGGTCGGACCCCGCTTGAGGACCCGGACCGTGCCGTGGACGAGGAAGTAGAGGTCCTCGCCCTTGTCCCCTTCGACGCAGACGACGTCCCCGTCGGACAGCCTCGCCTCGGAGCACCTCTGGAGCACCAGCGCCAGGTCGGCGGCGCGGCCGCCGGCGTAGGGATGGCTCGTGAGGATGCGGCCCGCCTCGCGACGCAGGTCCCGGCTCATCGACCACCTCCGAAGAGCGACATCAGGCGCTCCCGGAGGCTGGGGGCCCGGGCCCCCTTCTCCTCCTCGGCGCGGGCGACCTCGGCCTCCTTCCATGCCCGCTGGATGTTCAGGTTGGTGCTCCGGATCCGCCTGGCCATGGTGCCCAGCAGGTGCTGCTCCAGGGCGACGACGGCCGGGTTGCGGGCCGCGTCGGTGAGGGTCGACCGGGAGAGCTCCAGGCACTGGGTCACCCCTTCGGAGATCACCGTGGCGTTGCGTCGCCCTCCCCGCACGAACAGGGCGGTCTCCCCGACCACGTCGCCCGCCTTGCTGTCCCCGAGGACCCGCCGCTCCCCCGCCGCGTCCACGGAGGCGACGAGCTTGCCCGTCACCACCAGCAGGGCCGTGTCGGCCGGCTCTCCCTCCCGGAGGACGGTGTCCCCGGAGAACCAGGTCCCGGCAGGAGCCCTCTCCACCAGGGCCTCCAGGTGACGCCTCTCCACGAGCCGGAACATGTAGAGGCTGGCCAGCCCCTCGGCGATCTCGGACACCTGCTCTCCCGTCGGCCGGAGCATACCGCGGCAGCCGGGCAGGGTTAGACAGCGGGCCCGACCAGGAGCTGGCGTGCTTCAGACCGTGCAGAGGCTGGTCCACTGGGCCATGGGCGACCTGGAGCACAAGGCCCCGGAGCCGGGCAGCGCCGCCCTGGTGGGCTGGGTCTGCGTCGTCGCTGCCTTCGCGATGGTGGCGGGCGAGTGGCACGCGATCCGGGGGCACCAGCTCGTGCGGTCCTTCTACCGGATGGCCGTGCACGGGGTGGTGCCGCTGGCGGCGCTGGTGCTCTGGGCGGCCTGGCACAACCGCCGGGCCCGAGCCCTGGCGACCCTCGGCTTCGTGGTGTCGCTGGCGCCCATCGCCTGGCGCCTGCTCTCCTCGACCAGCGTGGCCGAGCTCCGCCAGCAGCCGGAGCTGCTCATCTACCCCTCGCTCGCCGGCCTGGTGATCGCGCTCTTCGCCAGTCGCCACAACGGCGAGGGCATCGGCGTCTGGGGGCTCGGTCTCGGGGACTGGCGGTGGTGGCTGCCACGGGTCGGGCTGTGCCTGGCCGTGCTGGTGCCCGGGTGCATCCTGGCCACGCTGCTCTTCGACAGCCTCGCCGACTTCTACCCGACCGGGGGCTGGGCCCGGAAGAACTGGACCCACTTCACCCTGAAGCACCTCGGCGTCGGCATCGACTTCCTGGGCTGGGAGTTCCTCTTCCGGGGCGTGCTGCTCTTCGGCTTCTACCGCCGGGGGGACCCCTGGACCGCCGTGTGGATCCAGGCCATCCCCTTCTTCCTGCTGCACTACGACAAACCCCCGGTCGAGCTGACGCTCTCGCTGGTCGGTGGCGCCATCTCGGGCTGGTTCACGCTCCGGGCCCGCAGCATCGTGCCGCTGGTGGTGCTCCACCTCGTGCAGATCACGGTGGTGGGCCTGACCGCTCAGCTCCTTCGCGTGCTCTGACCCGCTCCACCTGGAGGCCCACCTCTTCGATGAGGGCCTTGAGACGAAACGGCTTCTGGAGGAAGACGGCCTCGGGCGGCAGGTGGGCCCGGGCGGCCTCGGCGCCCCGGGCGTAGCCGGAGATGAGCACGAAGCCCACGGAGAGCCCCAGCTTGCCCAGGCGCTGGTAGAGCTCCAGCCCCGTCGCACCCGGCATCGCGTAGTCGCTCACCAGGACCTCGACCCGCTGGAGGTCCGCCATCGGCAGGTCCATCGCCGAGGCGGGGTCCGGGACCGAGAGGACGTCGTAGCCGGCGTGGTCGAGCGCGTGCTCGACCAGGACACGCAGCTCGTCTTCGTCCTCCGCCACGAGCACCAGGCCTCGCCGTCCCTGAGGCCCCGAGGGCAGCGGCTCCTCGGGCTCGGGGGGCAGGGAGCTCTCCTCGTCGAGCAGCGGCAACCAGATGGCCACCCGGGTCCCGGCTCCCACGTCGCTGGTGAGCCGCATGCGACCGCCGGCGTGGCTCACGATGCCGAAGACGGCGGAGAGTCCCAGGCCGGTCCCCTCGCCGACGTCCTTGGTGGTGAAGAAGGGGTCGAAGGCACGCGAGAGGGTCTGGTCGTCCATGCCCTCGCCGTCGTCCTCGACCTCCAGCACCACGAATTCGGACCCGTCCAGGACCTCGGTGCCGACCCGGACGATCACCCGGCCGACGTTGTGGATGGCGTCCTTGGCGTTGGAGACGAGGTTGACCAGGATCTGTTCGAGCTGGCCGGGCACCAGGTTGACCCGCACCGGGCCGCTCCGGACCTCCGCCTCCAGCTCGATGTCCTCGCCGATGACCTTGCGCAGCGAGCCCGAGGTGGACCGCACCACCTGGTCGACGGGAACCGGCTGGGGCTCCTGGTCGTCCCGTGCCGCGAACACCATGAGCTGGCGGGTGATGTCGGTCGAGCGATCCGCGGCCTGCGCGATCTGGCGGGCATGCCGCAGCACGCCTTCGTCCTCGGACACATCCGCCAGCAGCTCCGAGTGCCCGCGGATGACCATCAGCAGGTTGTTGAACTCGTGGGCGATGCCGCCGGCGAGGCGCCCCAACGCCGCGAGCTGCTGCGCCTGCTGGCTCCGCTCCTGCTGGAGCTTGACGCGCTGCTCGGCCTCGCGCAGCGCCGTGATGTCGCGCAGGGAGAACAGCAGGGCTGGCTGGTCGTGCCAGATGGTCCGACTGCGCCCGACCAGCACGGTGCGTGACTCCTGGTTCCGGAGCTGGAGCTGGAGCTCGACGTTGCCCATGCCCGCGCGCCTCAGGGCCTCCATGCAGGCCGCCTGGAGGTGGCGGTAGCGCAAGGCGATGGGGTTGGCGTAGAGCACCTCCCCGAAGTGGGTGCAGACGAGCAGGCCGTCCCGGCTCCGCTCCACGATGCCGGAGAAGGTGGTGCGGGACCGCTGCAGGCGGACCTGGAGCTGGTGGCGCTGGTGGGCGTTGCGCAGAGCCCGCCCCAGCCCCTCGGCGCTCAGGCGACCCTTGACGATGAAGTCCGCGGCGCCGCACCGCAGCACCTGGTCGCCCAGCTCCGGATCGTTGAGGCCGGTCTGGACCAGCACCGGCACGCCCCCGGCGGCGAGGGCGACCCGCTCCACCGTGAGCACCCCCTGGCTGTCGGGCAGGCCGAGGTCGAGCACGACCGCGTCCGGGGTCCACGCCTCCAAGGTCTCGAGGCCTTCCTCCAGGTCCCGCGCGATCCGCAGCTCGTGCCGTCCATCGGGATCGCGCTCGAGCAGGCGCTCGAACCAGGCGACGTCCGCGAGGTCGTCTTCGACCAGCAGCACTCGCAAGGGCGCCTCCGCATCTTCGAGGAGTCGCAAGAGAGTACCTTGCGAACGGCCGCGGACCGGAGTCTGGAGACAAATGCAGACATCCGACCCGGGCACGAACCCTGGCTGCGCGACCTACGGAACGGCGTCCACGGGGAAGAACCGCTCCCCCCTCTCGGCCATCTCTCGCAACAGGGGCGGGGGCGTGAACCGACCTCCGAGAGCCTTCGCGTAGTCGTCGAGCCTCGCGACCAGCTCGGGGAGCCCGTAGCGATCCATGTACGCCAGCGGCCCGCCGGTGCCCGGCGCGAAGCCGATGCCGAAGATCGCGCCGACCTCGGCGTCGCGCTTGCTGCGTAGGATGCCCAGCTCCAGGGCCCACGCCACCTGGTTGACCTGAGCCAGCAGCAGGCGCTCCCCGAGGTAGTCGGGGCCCGACACGGCGGGCGGGGCAGGCGTGATCTCCTTCAGCCCGGGCCAGATCCGGCGCACGTCGCCATAGTCGTAGAAGCCGGCCCCGCCAGCCTTGCCGGTGCGGCCGAACTCATCGACCATGCGGATGAGCAGCTCGACGCCCTCCCGCGGGGTGTTCGGATCGGCGTACTCGTCGGACCGATCGGCGATGTGGCGGCCCAGGGTCAGGCTGATCTCGTCGAAGACCTTGAGCGGTGGGACGACCATGCCCGCCTGGCGGGCGCCGTACTCGATGAGCACGGGGTCGTGGCCCTCGGCCACGAGCTGCAGGCCCTCGATGATGTAGGAGCCGAAGACGCGGCTGGTGTAGAAGGCGTAGTGGTCGTTGACCACGATGTGGGTCTTCTTGATCGCCCGCCCGAAGGCCAGGCAACGACCGAGGGTCTCGTCCGAGGTCTGCTCCCCCAGGATGACCTCCAAGAGCGGCATCTTCTCCACCGGCGAGAAGAAGTGCAGGCCGATGAAGCGGGCCGGGTCGCTGTGGGCCTGGGCCAGCCGCGTGATCGGCAGGGCCGAGGTGTTCGACGCCCAGATGGCGCCGGGCGCCAGGTGGGGCTCGATCTGCTTCGTGACCATGTGCTTGACGTCGACCGACTCCAGCACGGCCTCGATCACCAGGTCACACCCCGCGAGGTCCCGGTCTTCGAGGGTGAAGGTGATGCGATCGATGGCGGCCTTGCGCTCGGCCTCCGACAGCCGCTTGCCGAGCTTGGCGATCTGGGTGTGACAGTGGGCCTGGGCACGCTCCAGGGCGTCGGCCCGGATGTCCTTGAGCACCACCTCCAGCCCGGCGAGGCTGGTGACCACCCCCAGGCTGGCTCCCATCATGCCGGCGCCGAGGATGCCGACCCGGGTGAAGCCGTGCTCGGCGGCCACCGGCAGCCCCTCGAGCTTCTCGGCGGCTGTGCGGTGGTACCAGAGGGTCCGCACCATGTCCTTGGCCTGGTCGCCGAGGGCGATGGCCGTGAAGTGACGGGCCTCCAGCTCCAGCGCCCGGTCGAAGGTCATGCCCGCGCCCTCCTGCATGACCTGCATGACCGCCTTGGGAGCGGCGAAGGCGCCGGCCGTCTTGTGCTCCAGGAAGGCCGCAGCGCCCACGAAGAGCTGTGCGAAGTCCAGGGTGCCCGGACGGGGCTCCGGGAACTCGAAGCCGCGGTCGTCCCAGGGCTGCTTGGCGCCGGGGTTGGCCAGGCACCAGGCCCTGGCGGCGGCCAGCACCGCCTCGGGGCTGTCGGCGAGGGCGTCCACCAGGCCGGGCTTCAGCGCCCGAGGGGCCCGCACGGTCTTGCCGGCGGTGATGTACTCCAGGGCCGCCTGGACCCCGATCATGCGCGGGAGTCTCTGGGTGCCACCCGCGCCGGGGAACACGCCGATCATGCACTCCGGCAGCCCCACCTGGACACGGAAGCTGTCGAGCGCCACCCGGTGGTGGCAGGACAGGGCCAGCTCGTAGCCCCCTCCCAGCGCCGAGCCCGTCAGGGCCGCGACCACCGGGATGCCCAGGGTCTCGATCTTCCGGTAGAGCCGGGTCAGGTCCAGGACCCGGGCCAGGAAGGCCTCCGCGTCCGTGGCCAGATACAGCATGTCGATGTCGGCCCCGACGCAGAAGTCCTTGTGGCCGGTGGTGATGACGAGGCCCTTGCAGTCGGTGAGCCCTTCGACGTGCTCGACGGCCTCCAGCAGCCCCTCCCCGAAGGTGGCGTCGATCTTGTTGACCTTGCCAGCCATCTCCATGGTCAGCGTGGCGACGCCATCGCTGTCGATCGTGACGGTTCCCAGTGCGTTCTTCAGTTCCATGGTCACACCCGCTCGATGATGGTGGCGATGCCCATGCCGCCGCCGATGCAGAGGGTCACCAGGCCGGTGGCCTGGTCGCGGTCCTCGAGCTCGTCGAGGACGGTGTTCAGCAGCATCGCGCCGGTGGCTCCCAGGGGATGGCCCAGGGCGATGGCGCCGCCGTTCACGTTGACCCTGTCGTGGGGGATGCCGAGGGCCGCCATGGTGCTCAGCGGCACGGCGGCGAAGGCCTCGTTGATCTCCCAGAGGTCGATGTCGCCGACCGCCATGCCGGCCTTGTCGAGGGCCTTCTCGCTGGCGGGGATCGGGCCCTCGAGCATCAGCACCGGCTCGTCGCCGATGGCCACCGAGGTCACGATGCGGGCCCGGGGCTTCAGACCCAGGGCCTCTCCGGCGGCCTTGGAGCCCAGCAGGATGGCCGCCGCACCGTCCACGATGCCGGAGCTGTTGCCGGCGTGGTGGACGTGGTGGATGCGCTCGACCTGCGGGTAGCGGCGCTTCGTGAGGCCGTCGACCTTGAAGTGCACGCCCATGGCCTCGAAGCTCGGGCGGAGCTGGCCCAGGTCCTCGACGGTCACCCCCGGGCGAGGCAGCTCGTCGACGGCGAGGATCGGGTTGCCGGCGACGTCGCTCACCGGCACCAGGCTGCGGTCGAAGGCGCCCCGCTCGATCGCGGCGGCACAGCGGGCCTGGGAGGCGACGGCGAAGGCGTCGACGTCGGCGCGGGACAACCCCCGCAGCGTGGCGACGAGGTCGGCGCTGATGCCCTGGGGCACGAAGCCGACCTCGAACTGGTACTCGATGTCGATCATCGCGCCGCCGTCGGAGCCCATCTGGACCCGGGACATGCTCTCCACGCCACCGCTGACCACGAGGTCGTTGAACCCGCTCTTGACCAGGGCGGCGCCGTGGTGGACCGCCTCCAGCCCGGAGCCGCAGAAGCGGTTCAGGGTCACACCGGGGGCCGACTCGGCCCAGCCGGCCTGGAGCACGGCGGACCGGGCGATGCAGGCGCCCTGGTCGCCGATCTGCGTGACGCAGCCGATGATGACGTCCTCGACCCGGCTCGTGTCCAGGTCGTTGCGCTCCTTCAGGCCGTTCAGCGCCGTGGTGAGCAGGGTGACCGGCTTGACCGGGTAGAGGGCGCCGGTGTGCTTGCCCCGACCTCGGGGGGTGCGCACGGCGTCGAAGAGGTAGGCCTCGCCCATGGGGGTTCCTCCTGGGGTTCACCCAGATGCTTAGCAAGCTCAGGGTTTCCAGGCGAGGGCACGAGGCGATCGAATGCTGCGCTGGATCGCGTGGAGGGGCCGATCTACTCCGAAGGCGGCCTGGCTCCGAGGGTCTCGCAGACGATCCCCCCCATCACGTCCGAGGCCACCCAGTTGTCGAGCAGGATCGGGGGCATCGGGCCGGTGTCGCTGAGCACGTCGGTGGCGATGGTGCAGGGGTCGACGTTCACGAGCATGAAGCGCACCGTCATCGTCTCCTGCTTGCTGGCGAGGCCACCCGTGTAGTCGATGGCCAGGTCGACGAAGCGATCGCCGGACCCCGTGCCGCACCCACCGGCGCTGGCCCCGACGACCCGGGCCCGCTCGAGGGTGGCGAGGGGGTGGGCCACGGACAGGGACTCCTGGCCGATCTGGGTCAGGCGACCCTCGGGGACCTGGATGGAGAAGCTACAGGAGGTCAACAGCAAGGCGATCAAGAGGACTCCTCGGCCGCGGTCTCGCGGGCCATGTGTGCGAGGACCAGGGCACCACAGACCCCTGACCGCTCTCCGAGACCCGGGGCGACCAGGTAGTCTTCCGGCCGCTCGGTGAGCAGGGGGCTGTCCAGGTAGCCGCCGAGCAGCTCCACGAGCTGCACCCGGGTCTGCCGCAGCAGCCCCTCCCGGGAGCCGACCCCGCCCCCCAGCACGACGCGCGTGGGCGAGAGGATGGTGGTGATGGAGACGATGGCCTGGGCCACGTACCAGGCCTCGCGATGCCAGGCCTCGTGGTCGTCCGGCAGCTCCTCGGCGGGCCGTTCCCAGCGACGGGCCAGGGCCTGGCCGCTGGCGAGGCCCTCGAGACAGTCCCCGTGGAAGGGACAGGTGCCCTGGAAGCGCTCGTCGCTCGGGTGGCGCCGCACCCGCATGTGGCCCATCTCGGGGTGGAGCAGCCCGGTCAGCGGAGAGCCTCCGACGATCGCCCCGCCCCCCACTCCTGTGCCCACCGTCAGGTAGATCAGCGGGTCGCAGTCCTGGCCTGCACCCCACCGGTGCTCGCCCATGGCCGCCGCGCCCACGTCGGTGTGGATGCCCACCGGCAGGCCGAAGAAGCCCTCGAAGAGGGCCTTCAAAGGCGTGTTCGACCAGTGGGCCTTGGGGGTCTGGGTGATCGAGCCGTAGCCGGGGGACTCGCGGTCCAGGTCCAGCGGACCGAAGGAGGCGATGCCCAGGCCCGTGAGGCCGTCGCACCGCTCCTCGAGCAGGTCCCGGATGCGGCCCATCGTCTCCTGGGGCGTGGTGGTCGGGACCTCTTCGAACAGGTCGAGGTCCGACGGGTCCGTGCCGATGCCGAGCCGACACCGGGTCCCGCCCAGCTCCAGCCCGGCGACCCGGTCCGGCGTGCTCACGAGCCACCGTCCACGGCCTCGGCCAGGGCGGTGGAGAGCTGGTCGAGGGTGTACGGCTTCTGGAGGAAGGCGTGGCGGGCCACCGTCCTGGCCTCGCCGCGGACCTCCGCCTCGGTGAAGCCGCTGGACAGCACCACGGGGATGTCCCGCTCCAGGCTGCCGATGAGGTCCAGCACCTCCAGCCCGTTCATGCCCGGCATCTCGAGGTCGAGCAGGACGACCTCCACGTCGGTGACGTGCTGGGAGAGCGCCGTGATGCCCGCCTGCCCGCCGCCGGCCTCGATCACCGCGTACCCCAGCGACTCGAGCATCGCCCGCACGGTCTGGCGCACCCCGGGCTCGTCGTCGATGACCAGCACGAGCCCGCCGGGACTCGGGGGCGCGACCGGCTCCTCGACCACGTCCAGGACCTGTCCGGGCAGGGCCGGCAGGCGCACGCTGAAGGTGGTGCCCTCCCCGGGCGCGGTGATCAGGTCCAGGTCGCCGCCATGCCCACGCACGATGCCCATCACCGCCGCCATGCCGAGGCCACGCCCGGCGATCTTGGTCGTGAAGAAGGGGTCGAAGATGCGCTGGCGGGTCTCCTCGTCCATGCCCTGACCCGTGTCGTGGACTTCGAGCACGACCCAGGTGTCCGAGGCCGCGCAGGAGGTCGTCGTCACGACCCGGACCGTGCCGCCCTCGGGACCGAAGGACTCCGCGGCGTTCATCACCAGGTTCATCACCACCTGCTGGATCTGCGCCGAGTCGGCCCGGATGGCCGGCAGCCGATCGCTCAGCTCCAGCTCCAGTCCCACGGTCTTCGGGATGGCGGCCTCCAGCAGCGAGACGATCTCCCGCACCTGCTGGGACAGATCGAGCGGCTCCGGCTCGACCTCGCCGCGGCCCGAGTAGGCGAGGAGCTGGCGCACGAGGTCCGCCGCCCGCTGCGCGGTGGCGATGACCTGCTCCATCCGGGCCCGCTCCCGGCTGTCCTCGGGGAGCCGGTTGGCGACCAGGTCGGACTTGCCGAGGATGACCATCAGCAGGTTGTTGAAGTCGTGGGCGATGCCGCCGGCCATCAGGCCGAGGCTCTCCAGCTTCTGGGCCTGGAGCATCTTCTCCTGGACCTTGCGCTGCTCCTCCATGGCGACCTGGCGGGCCCGCACCATCGCCGTGACCTCGGTGGCCACCAGCATCGTGCCGGTCACCTCGCCGTCGACGTCCTCGAGCGCCTGCCAGACGTAGTTGAACCAGGCGGAGCGCAGGCCGCCCTCGCCATCGGGCACCTCGGCGTGCACCTCCAGCCCCTGGTAGGCCCCGCCGGTCTGGAACACCTGGTCCAGGATGTCGAAGAAGCCCTGCTCGGCGAACTCGGGCAGGGCCTCTCGACCCGGGCGTCCCACCACCTCGCGCTGGCCCACCATGTCCAGGTAGCGGGAGTTCGCGTAGGTCAGGACGTGCTCGGGACCCTCACGGATGGCGATGATGGCCGAAGCCTGGTCGAGGACCTCGACCAGGCTGAGGGCTGCGAGCACTCCCTGGTCGGAACCTGTACTCGTGGGACACCTGCCGGCCGGTGTTTCTACCACGGAACAGGTGTCAGGCATTCATGATAATGACTTCACAGAGCGAGATCATCATCACGAATGCCTGACACCTCTCCCTCTCCTGGCGAGCGAACTCGTCGAGACCGCTACCGGCCTCCAGGTCCGGTGGAGATCAGGCCTCGGGGGCGACGTCACTCAGTCGCAGGCGTCCGTGCCGTCGTAGGTGATCACGATCGTGTCCCCGCCCCCTGGAGCCGTCCCCGTGATGACCACGGAGTTCCTCGCCGCGTCGAAGGTCCAGTCCGTCCGCACCGAGCCGTTGATCTTCACCTCGATGGTGCTCTCCACCGGCGTGCCGGAGAGCTGGAAGGTGTCCCGGGTGACCGAGGCGTCGGCCAGGAGCGCCATGTTCGCCGGCGTGGCCCAGTTCGAGCAGATGGACAGGAACACGCCGCCGCTGCTGTTCACCGCCTGCCAGTAGCCATCGCCCTCGTCCGCCGTGGCGCAGCCCCCCGGGTAGTCCCCGGCGATGGCCGAGAACTTCACCATCGCCGAGTCACCCTTCTTGGCGTTGATCGAAGCCACGAGATCGGCCCAGTCCCGGCCGTTCTCGTAGATCGACTGCTCGGGCTCGTCGGACACGCTGATGACGTGGAGGATGGCGTCGGGCCGCAGGAAGCCGAAGTTGCACTCGCCGGCGTCGGTGGCCTGCACGGCGGCATCGGCGATGCTCAGCAGGGCCTCGGTCAGGTCCGCCAACCACCCGGCCCAGAAGACCGCGTCCTCGAAGGTCTTCTGGTAGTTGGGCGTGGAGGCGGTCAGGATGCCGCCGCTGTTGCAGCCGTTGTCCTCGCTGGACACCATGATCTGCCAGTCGCTGGCATAGCTGTCCAGGTAGTTGATGAAGGTGCTGGACTCCGCCGCCAGGGCCAGCTTGTCCTCGTTCATCGAGCAGCTCTGGTCCACCGAGAAGACGATGTCGGACTTCTGGGCCTCCGGCAGGGTCCAGCGATCCTCCATCGCCGTGCCCTCGCTGGTGGTGCCCATCCAGGCCCCGACCAGCTCACCGCCCGGGTCGTCGGAGGAGACGAGCAGCTCCCCGGTGAAGGTGCCGGTCTCCGGCGAGAGGAAGGTCCCGTCGATCCAGGTGCTCTCGTCGGGCGCCAGAGTGAAGGGCAGCCCCAGAGGCGTCGGGAGCTCGAAGGCCGCGCCTTCCAGGGTGATGTCGTCGACCGTGACGGGGCCGTCGCCCTCGTTGGTCAGGGTGACGCCGTTGTCCCGGGTGCAGTCGAGCGGGCTGGAGCCGAAGTCGAGGGGGTTGGGGTCCAGGGTGAGAGAGCCCTCCAGGCCGCTGCCGACGAGCTGCACGGTGAGCAGCGCGTCTACCTCGTCCGAGGAGGAGATGAGCACGTTGGCGATGACCTCGCTGGTCTCCGAAGGCGAGAAGATGACCGGCACCTCGACCTCTTCGCCCGGCGGCAGGCCGAGCGGCGTCGGGTCCTCGACCAGGGTGAAGTCGCCGAAGACGTCGCCGCGAACCTCCAGGCCCTCCACCTGGACCGGCAGGGTGCCGATGCTGCGGATGGTGAAGACCTCGCTCCCCGAGCTGCCGTCGACCCGCACCGCGCCGAAGTCCAGCGTGCTCGGCGACACCTCGATGCGAGCACCCTCGACGACCGGGTCGTCGGGCACTGAGGTGAAGCTGTTGTCGATGCAGGCGAAGAGCGTCAGGACGGTCAGGACCAAGGGGCATCCTCGGGTGGGGAAGGACAGGTGAAGGCGACCTCAATCTGCCACAGGCCGTGGCTCTCAGGGAGCGAAATCTCCCTGCTCAGCAGAACCCGTGGACGAAGCGCTCCTGGGCCTCGACCTCCTCGGGCCCCGGGCCACCCGCACGAGCTCGATCGCCGCCTCGGGGGAGTGCCCCCGACCCACGAGCACACACGCCGCCACGGTGCCCGACCGTCCCAGCCCGGCCATGCAGTGGACCACCACGGGCTCTTCGGCGGCGAGTCCTTCGCCGACCCAGGCCACCAGGTCGACCATCGCCTCCCGGCCGGGCCAGGGTAGCGCGTGGGCGCGACCCGGGAGGCCACGGTCCTGGAGGCACCCCGAGGACCCCTTCCGCCCCGTGGCTCCCCGCCACCCTCGGCGCCTGTGAGGGCGAGGCCCCCGGGACCGGCGCCACCGGGACCTGCGGCGACAGCAGGACAGCGGGACGACCGCTCGACAGCGGCACCGACACCGAGGACACCGACACGGCCGAGACCGACACGGCGGAGACCGGGGAGCGAGGGTGCGACCGATGACGGTGGCCCGCCATGGGTTAGGAGCGCCGATGCTCGCGATCCTGACCGTGCTGCTGGCCTGCCCTTCGGCCGTGGACACGGCCGAGACCGGCGACTCCTCCGACAGCGGCGAGGCGATCGAGTGGGGCCTCGGCGAGCTGAGCGGTGACTGTGGTGTGCTCGACGAGGAGGTCTGGGGCTCGGCCGAGCCGGCCCTCTACCGCAACGCCGCTGACCTGGCGGGCTGGGACGAAGCCCTGCTCAGCGAGGGCGGTGCCGAGATCCTGGCCGAGGGCAACCTCGGTGGCAGCTCCCTGGAGTCCGAGATCCTGGCCTTCGAGGTCTTGCACGCCTGCGAGGGGGCCTCGCTGACCAAGACCGAAGGGGAGATCGCCTACCAGGACGACGGCGGCAAGAAGACCGACCTGCTGGTCGAGATCGACGCGCTGCAGGTCGGTGTCAGCGTCACCCGGGCCTTCCACTGGCCCCCCGAAGACCCCTACACCGAAGCCGAGGCCGCCTCGCTGCTGGAGGACAAGCTGGGCGACGTGCTGCTGAGCGCCGCCAACGTCGACACCAGCGACGCCTGGGTCCGCTCGATGTTGCACGTCATCGCCTACGACAGCCAGCACGGCAACGAGGTCGAGTCCGCCTGGGCGACCCTCGACCCGGAGGTCCGGGCCGCGACCCTGGTGGTCCTCACGACCACGGATGGCGACGACGCGGTGATCTACTAGTCGATCGCGCCACGTCCCTCCAGGTAGGTACGGATCAGCTCGATGGGCAGCGGGAACACGGTGGTCGAGTTCTTGTCGACGGCGATCTCCGTGAGCGTCTGGAGGTAGCGGAGCTGCAGCGAAGCGGGCTCGGTGGCCAGGATGGCGGCCGCCTGCGCGAGCTTCTCGGAGGCCTGGAACTCGCCCTCGGCGTGGATGACCTTGGCTCGGCGCTCACGCTCGGCCTCGGCCTGCCTGGCGATCGCTCGCTGCATCTCCTGTGGGAGGTCGATGTTCTTGACCTCGACGGTGGCTACCTTGACGCCCCACGGCTCGGTGTGACCGTCCAGGATGACCTGGAGCTCCTCGTTGACCTTCTCGCGCCTGGCGAGCAGGTCATCGAGATCGACCTGTCCCAGGACGCTGCGCAGGGTGGTCTGTGAGAGCTGGCTGGTGGCATGCAGGTAGTCCTCGACCTCCACCGTGGCCTTCTGGGGGTCCACGACGCGGAAGTAGAGCACGGCCGAGACCTGGACACTCACGTTGTCGCGCGTGATCACGTCTTGCGGGGGGACCTCCATCACGATGGTGCGCAGGGTGACGCGGACCAGCCGATCGACGGCGGGAATGATCAGGCACAGCCCTGGACCCCGGACTCCTCTCAGGCGGCCGAGCCGGAACATCACGCCGCGTTCGTACGGGTGTGATGCAAACCCCGGTCATGGCGATTCGCCAGGTCAGGCGGCCGGAAC
>CAZCVP010000065.1:4379-34408 GCA_964501915.1 uncultured Enterobacterales bacterium | reverse complement strand
CCGCCGTGCACCCTCCTCCTTCATTTCGGACAGGACTTCCGGTCTGTAGCACTAGTCGTCGGAGCCCCGGGAGCCTGTCAAGATGCTGAAGGGAACCCGGCTGATCGTGCGATGATGCACCCACCTCCCCCGCGACGAGATGACGCTCCTCTCCATCTGGCTGACCTGGCTGGCCTGCACACCTCCCGTCGACCCCGGGGACTCGGGAGGCACGGACACCGCGCTGTGCACGCACTACGCCGACAGCGACGGTGACGGCTACGGCAACCCGGCCATCCGCACCAACAACTGCGAGCTGAGCGGCTACGTCGCCGACGACACCGACTGCGACGACAGGGACCCCGACATCCACCCCGGTGCCGACGAGTTCTGCAACACCCTGGACGACGACTGCGACGGGGACATCGACGAGGGGGACATCCCCCTGCAGACCTGGTACCGCGATCGGGACGTCGACGGCTACGGGGTCGACGACGACGTCGTGGAGAGCTGCGAGCCTCCGGACGGCTACGCCAAGGCCAGCGGCGACTGCGACGACACCGACCCGGAGATCCACCCCGGCGCCACCGAGGCCTGCGACGGCCTCGACGAGGACTGCGACGACGAGATCGACGAGGACGGCGTCGACGGGGCCACCTGGTACCTGGACGCGGACGGCGACGGGCACGGTGTGACCACGGACGTGAGGCCGGCCTGCACCCAGCCCGACGGCTACGCGGCGGAGTCGGACGACTGCGACGACACCGACGACACCCGCTTTCCGGGCAACGACGAGGTCTGCGACAACGTGGACAACGACTGCGACGACGAGATCGACGAGTCCGCCGTCGACGCCCCGGCCTGGTTTCTCGACGCCGACGGCGATGGCTACGGAGACTCGAGCGTCGTCGTGGTCGCCTGCGACGCGCCCACCGACATGGTCAGCGACGCCACGGACTGCGACGACGACGACGCCACCGCCTGGCCGGGGGCTCCAGAGGTCTGCGACGGCGACGACGAGGACTGCGACACCGAGATCGACGAGGGCGTCCAGACGACCTGGTTCCGCGACGAGGACGGCGACGGCTACGGCCTCGACAGTGTCACCACCACCGCCTGCGACCTGCCCTCCGGCTACGCCGCCCAGGGCGGCGACTGCAACGACAGTGACGGCGGCATCCGCCCGGGCGCGGCCGAGGGCTGCGACGGGGTGGACGAGGACTGCGACACCGTGATCGACAACGACCCCGTCGACGGCGAGACCTTCTACTCCGACGCCGACGGCGACGGCCACGGAGACCTCTCGGCCCCCGTGGTCGCCTGTGAGCAGACCACAGGCCTGGTGACCACCAGCGACGACTGCGACGACACGGACCCCGGCGTCCACCCCGACGCCGCCGAGGTCTGTGACGGGGTCGACCAGGACTGCGACACCGACATCGACGAGGGCGTCACCAGCCCCTGGTACGGCGACCTCGACGGCGACAGCTACGGCGACGCGACGACGGAGGTCCAGGAGTGCTCGGCGCCCTCGGGCATGATCGCCGACGGCACGGACTGCGACGACAGCGACGCCACCATCCACCCCGGCGCCACGGAGGTCTGTGACGGCGTCGACCAGGACTGCGACACCGACGTCGACGAGGGGGTGCTGACCACCTACTACGCCGACCTCGACGCCGACGGCTACGGCGACCCCGCGAACAGCCTGGACGCGTGCTCGCTGCCCTCGGGCTACGTCGAGAACAGCGACGACTGCTACGACCTCAACAGCACCGCCAACCCGACCCAGACCTCCTACTTCACCGCGGACCGCGGCGACGGAGACTACGACTGGGACTGCAACGGGACGGAGGACCAGGAGTTCCCCGACAGCGCCACCTGCGCCGTGGACGAGAAGGGCCACTGCAGGGGTGACGCCGGCTGGGAGGACACCCCCCCCGCCTGCGGCGACTCCGACGACTACGTCGCCAACTGCAACAGCGGCGCAGTGACCGAGGACGAGTGCCGGGCGAAGACGGCCACGAAGACCCAGTCGTGTCGTTGAAACACCACTGATTCACTCAGGGGCGCGTCGATCTCCGGATGGCCTTCACCCGCTTGCCGAGGACCGGGAGCAGCCGGAAGACGGCCCCGTAGAGACCACGGGTCAGGTCGTAGAGGGCGCTGGCGAAGATGCGCAGGTTGGCATCGGTCGGCATCCAGAAGGGATCGGGGTCCCGGTTGCGGTCCACCAGCACGGTCCGCGGCCGGGTGTAGGTGCTGTAGCTGTAGCGGCTGGCGGCGATGCCGTGGCCGGTCTCCTTGACCCCGGTCCAGGGGACCTCCGGCATGATGCCGCCAAAGGAGTGGTTGTTCACGTTGGCGAGTCCGACCTCGAGGCGTCGGGCCAGCGCTCCGCCCTGTGTGAGATTTCGGGTCCACACGCTGCCGTTGAGGCCGTACCGGGAGGCGTTGGCCTGCTCCAGGGCGGCCTCGGCGTCGGGCACACGGACCACCGCGACGATGGGCCCGAAGGTCTCCTCGTCCACCACCTTCATGCCCGGCTTGCAGCGATCGATGACCGTCGCCGCGTAGCCCAGGCCGATGCCGACCCGCTCGCCCCCGGCGAGGACTGCGGCGCCCTTCTCCCTCGCATCGGCGACGTGGTCCTCGACGATCGCGAGCTGCATCGCGTTCTGGAGCGGCCCCAGCTCGCTCTCTCCCGAGCCCGTCTCCACGCGCAGCCGACCGACGGCCGCGGCCAGCGACGCCACGAACTCGTCCGCGATCTCGTCCACCACGTAGACGCGCTCGATGCCGGCGCAGTTCTGCCCCGCGTTGTGCATCGACCACTGGACGATGCCGGCCACGGTGCGCTCCAGCTCGCAGTCCGCCAGCACGATCGCCGCGTCCTTGCCCCCCAGCTCGACGGAGCAGGGGATCAGGCGCTCGCCGGCCCGGGCAGCCACCCGCCGGCCGGTGCCGACGGAGCGGGTGAACACGACCGCGTCGACCTGGTCGAGCAGGACCCGGCCGGCCTCTCCGCCGCCCTGGACCAGCGTGACGAGTCCTTCGGGGAGGTTGTCGGCCGCCACCTCGGCCAGCCAGGCCCCCGCCCTCGGCGTGTGCTCCGAGGGCTTCAGCACCACGGCATTGCCGGCGAACAGGGCGGGGAAGAGGGACTTGAAGAAGTTGCCGAGCGGGTAGTTCCAGGGCGCGATGATGCCCACCACGCCGCGGGGGAGGTGCTCGATCACCGCCTTCTTGCCGGCGAAGGCCACCGGGTTGAGGAAGACCTTGTCCGGCTTCAGCGCCTTGCGGGCCACCTTGCGGGCGCCCTTGGCGTACTCCAGGATGCCGTAGCCCTCGTTGAGCTCGCACTCCAGCCGGCTGCGACCCGTCTCCGCCATCAGGATCGACACGATCTCCTCGTGACGCTCCAGCGCATCGGCGGCGAAGGCCATCACGGCGGCGATGCGATCGTCCAGGGACCGGGCACTCCAGGCCAGGTGGGCCTGGCGGGCGGTGGCCACGAGCCCGGCGATGTCCTCGACCGGCGTGGCCGAGACCGGGTCCAGCGGACGGCCATCCAGGGGGCTGAGGGTCCCCGGCGCGGGCTGAGACATGGGAGCCTCCAGGCTCACGGTGGGGTCTGTCCTGCCGACTGGTCGTCCCACCTCTCCCAGCGGCGTCGCTCCTTGGCCCGATAACCGCCAAACCTCTTGGGCTCCGGCACCTCGACCGCGATCGTGTCGCCCGTCCGAGGATGGGAGAGGCGCAGACCGACCGCCCACAGGTACAGCCCCTTGCCGCGCAACAGGGGGCGATCGGCGGGGGTGTAGCGATCGCAGCCCAGCACCGGGTGGCCGAGTCCCGCGAGGTGTCGCCGAAGCTGGTGCGTGCGTCCGGTCTCGGGCCACAGGTCCAGGGTCGTGGTGAAGACACAGGAGAGGCTCGGCGTGCGGTCCACGGAGCGCCAGCGAGTGACGCTGGCGCGCCCGTCGAGGGGCTGCTCGATCACCCCCTCCCCGACCAGCGATCCGGCGACGATCGCCCGGTAGCGCTTGGTGATCCGCCGCTGTTCGAAGGCCCGACCGAGGGCGATCTGGGCGAGGGAGGTGCGAGCCAGCACGACCAGCCCCCCGGTGCGGAAGTCCAGGCGGTGGACCGGCCGAGCCCAGCCCAGCGCCTCCGGCCCATCGACGGGCGGCAGCCGCTCGAGCAGAGCGGCCTCCAGCGTCCGGTGCCGGTTGCCGTTGACCAGCAGCCCCGCCGGCTTCTCCACGATGGCCAGGTCCGGGTCTTCGTAGACCACCGGGACCGACAGGCCCAGCCAGGGGCGCGGGGGCCCGAGCACCGGGCCCTCGTAGGTGAGCACGTCGCCCGGGGTCACGAAGCGGCTGGACTCGACCACCTGGCCGTTGAGCCGCAGCGCACCGGACTTCGCCGCCCGCCGGGCCCGCGCCCGAGACGGGAGGCTGTCGATGACCTGGGCGGCATAGCGGTCGAGGCGCTCCCGCTCCACGTCGCCCGGGACGGTGTGGGTCACCACCCCGTGAGCTGCCGGATGGCGTCCACCAGGACCCGGGCGAGCGCTGCGTGGCTGGCGGCGGAGGGCTGGTAGTCCTCTCCGTGCGGGGGCTGGGGCGAGGGTAGCTCGACGATCACCACCCGGTCGTCTCCCCGCGCGGCGGCAGCGGAGACCTGCTCGGCCAGCCGTGTGTCGACCCACCGGGGACCCCAACCACCGACGGGCCAGGCCTCCGTCAGCGCGGGGCTGCGCACGAGCAGGATCCAGGCCTCCGGGTAGGCGTCCCGGACCTCGGTGATCAGCCCGCCGAGGGCCCAGCGGAAGAGCCGCCGAGGGGGTCGCCCCGTGGCGAGGTCCTCACCGCCGACCTGGAGCACCACGACCTGGGGCTGGTAGCGGTCGAAGTCCCAGGTGGAGTCGACGGTGTGGGGCAGGGTCCGGTCCCAGAGCTCGGGGAGCTGGTCCCCATCGCCCCCGTCATAGCTGCGCAGCAGGCCGCGCCCCGAGTAGCAGATGGTGCTCACCGCGGCATCGAGGGTCCGGGCGGTGATCCAGGCATAGGACAGCAGCACGTCCTCGTTGGCCGCCGTGAAGCCCGCCGGCGGCGGGTCCGCCGCCACCGCTGCGCCGTAGCCGCACGTCACGCCGTCGCCGATGACCTCGAGGCGACGGAAGGGTCCGGGAGGAGGCCGCAACAACCGTGTCTCAGCACCGAGCTCCAGCCCGTGCACGACCCCGGTGCCGACCATCGCCTCGGTGCGCTTGACGAAGGTCAGGCGGTGAGGCCCCGGCGCGAGCCCGGCGGCCAGCTCGACGCGGTGGACTCCAGGCTCCAGGGCGAGGTCTCGAGCGGGTCCGTCGTCGAGCACCACCGCGTAGTGGTTGGTGTGCGCCGGGCCGCCCTCGGACCACTCCTCCACGTGCACGGCCAGGCCGCCGCCCTCGAAGGTGACCGCGAAGCCCGTCGCCGGCCAGGAGAGCTGCGCGGCCGCCGGATCGGTCAGGTCCACGCGCCCGAGCAGCTCCACCCGCGGGTCGTCGAGGTGCACGAGCGACACGGACTCCTCGGCCTGGCTCGCAGGCACCCACGACATCCACAGGGTGAGGAGGGTCAGCACGGCTGCCAGCCTACCGGGTCCAGCGCGTCGCTACCCGCTGTCGCCGATCGGCGCCTCCTTGGTCAGGGTCAGCTCGGTGACGGCGCAGGCCGCCGGGCAGTCCTCCCCGTAGGGGTGGTCGTCCTCCCAGATCGGGTTCTTCTCCCACTCGTAGCTCCCGGTCTGGTCGGACATCGCGATGTTGATCATCGCCATCTTCCAGCCAGCGATCTGGAAGCCCTCGTCCTCACACCAGAGCGAGATCGTGTCGTCGGAGAGCTCCCGCTCCTCCCGTCCGAAGCACTTGAACGAGACCTGGCGCGCGTCCTCGTCGGTGAGCACCACGGTGTAGGCCCCCAGGAGCCCTCCACCCTCGAAGGTCACGGTCATCGAGTCGACGCAGGCGACGGTGGGACAGTCGTCTTCGTCGCACGCGAGCAGGCTCAGGGCGGCCAGGAGACAGAGTCGGCGCATGGTCCGAGCATACCCGGAGCCACCGTTGCCGCCGGTGACGGAAGATGACCGACCGCAGGGAAGAGGCCACGCCCGAGCCGTGCTACGTTGCCGGGTCCAGGTGGGAGGACAACGCATGCAGGCGCTCGGGCTCTTGGCCCTCGGACTGCACCTCCTCGTTCCTGCGGCAGCCGCCCAGGACGAAGCCACGTGCCTGGCCCTGTCCGGCGCGACCATCGTCGCCGCCCCGCAGGACCCCGGGGCCATCGAGACCATGGGCCAGGACGGGGCGATGCAGCGCATCTGGCGCGTCTCCGCCGATGGCTCGGTCCAGTGGTCCCACCTCCTCGCCCCCCGCGAGGGTGCCCTCACGCCCTGGGACCTCTCCCTGCTCCAGCGAGGCGACGCGATCTGGATCGCCTACGAGGACGCCCTCAACAAGACCTTCTCCGTCATCGCCCTCGGCGCCAGCTCCGGTCGGACCCTCTGGCCGGGACCGGCCACCATCGGCTCGCTGCCGGCCAACCACCGGCCCCTGGACATCCAGATCGTCAACCGGGGGCCCCAGGAGATCGTGGCGGTCATCACGCACGGCCCGGGCCAGGAGGGCGGCCTGGAGGGTGCCCGCTCGAAGGTGCTCCTGGTCCGCGAGCGAGGACCCGCGGACCTCCAGGTCGTCCAGGTCCTCGACGAGTTCCCGGTGACCGACCACCCGGCCATCGGCCGCGGAGACGGGGGCGTCTACGTCGTGGGGGGCGGTCAGCTCCGGTTCTACGCGGACGACGGCACCGCGAGTGACGCCCGCCCGCTGCTGCCCCGCTCGACCGGCCAGCCCGGCTGGGTCGGCAAGCGGGTCCACGTGCTCTCCGACGGCCGCGTGGCCGGGCTCTTCCACGGCGGCTTCATCGCCCTGGCCCTGCTGGACCCGCCCGCCGACGGCACCGACCCGGCGACCCCTCCGTGGCACGTGCTCGACGCCGATCCCGACGAGGCGACGGTCTACGACATCCGAGAGCACGACGGCCGACTGGAGCTGGCCACCAACTGGGACCGACCCTCCGCTGGAACGGAGCAGGCCCTGCTCTATGAGCGCGGCGAGCGGGAGAGCCACCGGGGGGCCTGCTTCACCACGGGTGGACGTCTGCTGATGACCGTGCCCGCCGACCTCGGCTGGACCTTCCGCCACCTGGACACCTCCGGCTACGACACCCTGCAGCTCGAGCTGTCGGCCGCCTCGGCCAGCAGCGTGCGGGACCACGACGGCGACGGCGTGTCCGACGACCAGGACGCCTGCGTGCTCCAGCCCGAGTCCGTCAACGGCGTGGCCGATGCCGATGGCTGTCCCGACTGGGTGGTCTGGCCCCTGCCCCCGTCCGAGCATCCCTCCGCACGCTGGGAGGCCGGGCCCGTCCTCAAGGCGGGAGCAGCGATGGGCTACACCTCCGCCGTCCACACGCCGAACGGCATGGCGCTGGTCGACCGCCTCCAGCAGCTCTGGTGGTGTCCGGCCGGCCGCACCCGGTGTGAGCAGATGGCCGTGCCGTCGGGCCCCGTGCGCATCGGCATGGGTCTGAAGCTCGCGTACCACGACGTCGAGGGACGGGTCTTCTCCCGGGAGCGGTTCTCCCCCAAGGAGCTCAACGACCTCGCCGGCTGGGAGATGGTCGGGCTCCAGCCCGTCGGCGCCGTCGCCTTCGCCGACGGGGCGATCTACGCCCTGGAGCGCAACCAGCTCGTCGACCTGGCGGCCGGCGAAGACGCCCGCACCACCTCGGTGGCCCGCCTGACCTCCGGCGACGACCCCCGCTCGGGCCTCTACCTCCTGACCGCCGACGCCAATGTCTTCCGCCGCGATCGGGGACGCCAGGAAGGGGTCCGGGACCTCCCGGACCACGCCCCCGTCCTGGACATCGGCCAGCTCGACCGACGCCTGGTGGTCCTCCACACCGACGGCACGGTGACCTACCAGGGCCGCGCCGGGGGCTTCTTCACCGTGCCGGCACCGGGCCCGGTCGAGCTGGACCATCCCCCCTGGCTCAGCGTGATGGGCGACGCCGAATTCGGCCTCGTGAGCCTCGGCTCCGGCGCGACCTTCCAGCTCGTGGCCAACGGCGTGGAGCCGCTGCCCGAGGGCCTCGAGCGGGCCCGGCCACTGGAGACCTGGCGACGTCCCGACGGCACCTACGCCGTCCTGGTCGACACCCCGGAGGGGGCGGCCCTCTGGTACGTGAGGTTGGCGCTGTGAGCCGCTCCCACACCCTCGCCGTGCTGTCGCTGGGGCTGTTGCTGGCCCTGCCCGTCGTGGAGGCCGCCAGCGGCGACGCCGTCAAGCTGGAGAAGCTCCTCCGCAAGGAGAAGCTGGACAAGGTCCTCGCCAGGTGCGCCGACTTCGTGAGGGAGAAGGGCACCGACCCCGACGTGCGCGAGGTCTGTGCCGAGGCCCGCTACCTCCAGCTCGTGCGCGAGTTCCCCGGTGGCATCCCACGAGGAGACCTCGACGCCCACCAGGACATCTGGTCCGGCACCGCGGCGGCGGTGGAGACCCGGGGCATGGCGGCCCAGATGGCCCTGGAGGAGGCCGGTGACGACGAGGCCAGGCGCCGCGAGGTGGTGGCGAGCTACGCCGACACCGCTGCGGCGAGCGAGGTCGTGCGGGGCTTCTGGGCCGCGGTCGAGGCCGAGCGCACCATCGCCGCCGTACAGGCCTTCCAGGCCGAGTTCCCGGGCACGGCCGAGGCGGGCCTGGCCCGGGTGCTGGAGCAGGACCTGACCTTCGAGGCCGCCGAGGCGGTCGGCACCTCCACCGCCTGGCAGGAGCTGCTCGTCGCGACCCCCGAGCACCGTCGGGCCGACGAGATCCGCGGGCGCTGGATGCAGGCCATCTGGGCCGAGATCGAGTCGATCGACACCCCCGATGCCTGGCAGGCCCTGCTCAACCAGCACCCCGATCACCCCCGCCTCGAAGAGGCCGGCCAGCGGCGCATCGACGCGATCTGGAGGGACTCCGAGACCGAGGGGCCCAGCGCGCTGCTGGCCTTCGCCCGGTCCTACCCCACCGACCCCCGCACGCCAGAGGCCTGGCGACGGGCCCACGAGGCGCTGGTCACCGTCACCCTCCACGACGACCGCCGCGCCACGCCGCTCCCGCTCCAGGCCGAGGGGGTGCAGGGTCCGTGGGTGGGGGCCATCACCGACACCGTCCGGGTCGAGGTGCCTGTCCCCGGCCAGGACATCTCCTGGCGCCTCGAGACCTCAGCGCCCGGGGCGGTCGAGCCGGCCGAGGAGGCCTGGCTGGAGCTGCTGGTCGAGGGGGGCCTACCGGCCTGGCGGCTGCCCGACGAGAGCTTCTCCGCCACCTGGACGGAGCTCGACCCCAACACCTACGAAGCCCGCCTCTCCCACGCCCTCTGCCGCACCGATCGCGCCGGGAGCGCCTGGATCGTGGTCGTGGACATCGGCGGAGCGGTGACCCTGCGCTACCCCTTCCAGGTGCGCGAGCGCTGTGCCGCCGTGGCGCGGCAGGCCCGGGCCGACGTGCCCATCACCGTGCTCGATCGCCACATCCGCCTCGGCTGGACCCGCGCAGAGGTCGAGCTCGTCTTCCCCTACCAGGCGGAGGCTGAGCCCTCCGTCGAGGGGGGTCGGCTGGTCCGGTCCTGTCTGCCGGGCAGCGGCGCAGACGCGGTCTGCTTCGACTTCTACGACGACCTGCTCGTGGCCATGGACATCGCCTGCTGGTCCAACGAGCCCTGCTTCGACAACCAGGGCACCTACAACCGGGTCGTGCCCGACCTCCGCCGCCCCCTGCGCTCCAAGGGCAGCGCCGACACCGACGACGGGACCCGCATCACCCGCTACGCAGCGGGACACGTGGTGGCCACCGAGCGCCACCGCGTCGACCCGGCCACCGGCACCCCCGAGCTGCGCTTCTCCCTCGTCGACCAGCGCTTCCTCACCTGGATCCGCCCCCAGGTGCCGGCCTGGTACGAGGGGGTCGTGGTCGAGTAGACCACTCGCCGGATCAGGCCTCCTCGGTGGACAGGTCCACGAGCTCCGAGTCCAGCGCGTCCTCACCGTTGAAGAGGACCTTGAGGTCGTAGCCGTAGCGCTCACGGGTCCCGCCGAAGTCCAGACCGCTGCCGTAGAGCAGGGTCAGCATGGGCAGGTTGTCCGCCGGCACCCGGGCCTTGATGCCCGAGTACCCGCGGGCGCGGGCGATGTCGTGCAGGCGGCGCAGCACCAGCGAGCCGATGCCCTGGCGCTGCCACTCCGGGTCCACGCCGACAGCGACGTCGGCCATCTGGGTCGCGGGGTCGACGTCGTAGCGACCGACGGCGGCGTAGGCAGCGGCCCCCTCCGCATCGACGATGTGGGCCACGAGCGCGAGGTGACGGTCACCGTCGAGCTCACCCAGCGGCACGGCGGGATGCCCCACCCGAAGCTCCGTCCCCTCCAGGTAGCGCTGTGTCAGGCCCGGGTTGTCGATGGTGTCGAGCAGCGCCCTCAGGGTGTCGCGATCCACGCCGGTGACCGGTCGCACGACCAGGCGGCGGCCGCTGTCGAGGGTGAACGAGCAGGGCTCCTCCCAGGCCCGTGCCGGACGGGGGACGGGCTGGTCCGGAAACACGAAGCGCCGCTGCTTGGCCTGGTCCATCAGCTCACCCCGGTAGTCGGGATGGGCGATGGCGATCAGGGCCTCTGCCCGCTGGCGGATGCTGCGGCCCCAGAGCGAGGCGATGCCGTACTCCGTGACCACGAAGTGGACGTCACCCCGGCTCGTGACGACCCCTGCCCCCCCCTCGAAGGCGGCCTGGATGCGGGACAGGGTGCCCCCCTTGGCCGTGGAGGGCAGGGCGATGACCGGCTTGCCGTAGCGGCTCCGGGCCGAGCCCCGGATGAAGTCGACCTGGCCCCCGATGCCGGAGAAGAAGCGACCCCCGACCGTGTCGGCGGCGACCTGGCCGGTGAGATCGACGGCCAGGGCCGAGTTGATCGCCACCATGCGCTCGTTGCGGGCGATGATGAACGGGTCGTTGGTGAACTGGCTGGGGCGCATCTCGACCAGCGGGTTGTCGTGCACCCACTCGTAGAGCTTCTGACTGCCCATCACGAAGGAGGTCACGATCTTGCCGGGGAGCAGCGTCTTGCGCCGGCCGGTGATCACGCCCCCGTCCACGAGGGCCATGACGCCATCGGAGAACATCTCGGTGTGGATGCCGAGGTCCGAGCGATCCCCCAGGGCGGCGAGGGTGGCATCGGGGATCCTGCCGATGCCCATCTGCAGGGTGGCCCCGTTGGGGATCAAGCTGGCCACCAGCTCCCCGATGCGCCGGTTGGTGGCGTCGAGCTCTGGGGTGCCGATCTCCGGCAGGGGGTAGTCCACGGGCACGAGCCTGGTGATCTGGTCCACGTGGAGGAAGGCGTCGCCGAGGGTGCGCGGCATGCGGGGGTTGATCTCGGCCAGGATGACGTCCGCCGAGTCGACGGCCGCCCGCACGACGTCGACCGACACGCCCAGGCTCACGAACCCCCGCGCATCCGGAGGGGAGACCTGGACCAGCGCCACGTCCACCCGCACCCGGCGGGTGCGGATCAGCTCCGGGATCTCGGAGAGGAAGACGGGCATGAAGTCCGCGCGGCCCTCGGACACGGCGCTGCGCACGTTGGGTCCGATGAAGAAGGCGGTGTGGCGGAAGCGCTCCTGGAGGCCGGCGGCCACATAGGGGGCCGGCCCCAGGGTCAGCAGGTGCACGATCTCGTTGTCGTGCAGGTGGTCACCGTGGTCGACCAGTCCCTCCACCAACAGGCTGGGCTCCGCGGCGCCAGACCCGATGAAGATCCGCCTTCCAGGCTGGATCGCGTGGATTGCCTTCGCGACGGTCGAGACCTTGTTCGCGTAGCGGATCAGCCACGAGTTGTCGTGATGGGGCATTCCGTCCTTCCTGGATGTCGTGCACGCCGGGTGGCTTGGATGTCGCCACCGCGACTAACCCCAGGTCGGGCGACAGGGGTCAGGGTTGCGCACGGGATCCGAGCGGAAGGTAGCACCCTGATCTCCCTCAGCCTGGCGTGGCACACCTCCGGACAGCCTCCAGCACGGCCTTGGCCGGCACGACCTCCTTGAAGCTCACGACCTCCCCGGGGAAGTCCTTCCACACCTCCTTGGTGACCGCCAGCTTCGTCGAGACCGCGAGGACCAGGTTGCCGGCACCGTGCTGCCGCAACAGGTCCAGCCGCCGCCGGAGCCAGTCCTTGCGCCAGAAGCCCACGATCTCCAGGTGAGCGACCTGACGACCCTTGCGGAAGGTGAAGTCCGGCACCACCACCGCCTCGCCGCCGAGGTCCAGCGGCAGCCCCTCCCTGCTCAAGGCCCAGTCGCAGTCCAGCGCCTCGAAGCGGTCCTGGAACCACTGCTCCGTGCGGGTGAGGTAGGCCCCCGTGTCCCGGTGGTGCGAGCGCAGCCGCTGGGTGTGGTCCAGCGACAGCGTCTTCCGGAACTTGCGCTTCCGGCCCCAGAGCACCCTGGCGTCCAGGGTCCAGGCACACTCCTGGAGCAGCAGTCCCGGGAACCAGGTCGCGAGGGACATGCCATAGCGCGTGTTGAGGCGCAGCACGGAGGCCGGTCCGTCCAGGTGGACCCGGTAGCCGAAGGCCGTTCGCTCGACCCGGTACATCAGCCCGTTGAACTTGATCAACCGGAAGAGCTGGCGGGCTCGCTCCGGGCTGGGACCCTCCAGCGCCACCTCGACAGCGACGGACTTCAGCAGGACCGCCTGGACCAGGGCGGTGTTGTAGCGGTGCAAGAGCCAGGTCCCGTCGGTGGCCTTGCAGCGGGTGAGGCGCTGCTCCTCCTTGCGATCGGCGTAGAGCGAGGTGTGGAGCCGCTCGACGGGGAGGTCCAGCTCCAGCGCGAGCCCGTCGAGCGCAGCGGCAGCCGCGGCGCGGGAGGGCATCGCCCCCACGGCATCGAAGAGCCGCGCTCGGAGCTCGGCCGGTGCCATCGGCGACTCCACCTCGAAGTCCGAGACGTCCAGCAGGACCTTGGCCAGCCCCCGGGTGAGCTTGTGGTCGAGTCCGTCGCCGATGAGGTCCTCGACCTGCTCGGCTAGCCAGCCCCGCGTGTGGCCCTGGGCCAGGGCCTCCCGGAACAGGGCTACCAGCTCGGCACCGCGCTCCTGGTGGCGGGGCTTGTCGACGTCGACGAAGGACGGCCGGAGCTCCTTGCCCTGGACCCGGACGCGGACCAGATCGCCGGTCAGCACCTCAGTCCTCCTCGTAGGCGGCGTGATCTCGGCGCCGCGCGGAGGTCGCCTCCTCCGAGGTCCCGGTGGTGACCAGCTCGTAGAGGGTGGCCTTCTTGCCCTCCCTCGGTCGGAGGATGCGGCCCAGGCGCTGGACGTGCTCCCGGACGGTCGAGGTCCCCGACAGCACCACGCCGACGTCGGCCTCCGGGAGGTCGACGCCTTCGTTCAGCACCCGAGAGGTGGCGATCACGCGCCAGCGCCCCTCCCCGAAGGCCTCCAGGATGGCTCGCCGCTCCTTGAGGTCCGTCTGGTGGGTGATGCACGGCACGCCGAACTGTCGGCTGATCCGGTAGACGGTCGAGTTGTCGTTGGTGAACAGCAGCACCCGGCCCTCCGGGTGGCGCTGCAGGATGACCTCCAGGGCGTCGAGCTTCGACGTCGCCTCGTGGATGACGCGGCGGCTCTCCCGGTGAGCCTTCAGCGCCTGCCGACCCGCCTTGCTGCGGGCCGCCTCGCGCAGGAAGCGTCCCCAGCCGTCCTTGCCCCCGAGACGGATTCGTCGCTGGGCCACGAAGCTGCGGAAGGTGCTCCGTGCACCGATGTACCGCTCCGCCTCCTCGTCGGTCAGGTCCACCTCGACGCGGACGACGCGGTAGTCGGCGAGCACCTCGCCCGCCAGCTCCCGGATGCCGCGGCGGTAGACGACCGGGCCGACCAGGTGCGCGACCTCGTGGTGCAGGTCGTCGGGGCGCTCGAAGGTCGCGGTCAGGCCCAGGCGCCAGGGGGCGAGACACATCTGGGCCGCCTGGCTGTAGGCCTCCGAGGGGAGGTGGTGGACCTCGTCGAAGATGATGAAGCCGAACCGGTTGCCGTAGCGCTCCATGTGGAGGAAGGCCGAGTCGTAGGTGGAGACCGTCAGATCCTCCAGGGTGTGCTGCCCCCCCCCGAGCATGCCCACGGGGCGCTGGAAGGCCTGCTCCAGGACCCGGACCCACTGGGCGACGAGGTCGATGGTCGGCGCCAGCACCAGGGTGGACCGTGCCGCGTCGGCGATGCACAGCTCGGCCACATAGGTCTTGCCCGAGCCCGTCGGCAGCACCACGCAGCCGCGACGCCCCCGGGCCCGCCAGGCCTCCAACGCTGCCTCCTGGTAGTCCCTGGGCGTGCGATCCGTGCGATGTTCCAGATCCTCCAGCTTGCCGTAGGCGCGGGCATCGTCCTGCCAGGGCTGGCCCGATCGATGCCAGTCCAGCACCACCTCGCGGTAGAGCAGGGCGTCGCCGCGCGGCCGATCGATCCGACCGTCCCAGGTGAAGCCCGGTGGCTCCTCGCCGACGCTGAGGCCATCGAGCACCAGGGTCCCACGATCGAAGCGGAGGGTGCGCACCGCCAGGGAGTGTCCCGCCGACGGCTCGTCGTCAAGGCGGGACATCTGGAGTGGAGCGGGTCGACCGGTCCGCATAGGGAAGCTCCTTGACGATCCTGATCACCGGTGGCGCCGGCTTCATCGGCGCAGCGACTGCGGCGCTCTTCGAGCGCAGCGGGCACGACGTGGTGGTGCTGGACGATCTCTCGAACGGGCGAGCGGAGCGGATCCGCGGCATCCCGCTGGTCGTGGGCGACGTGCGGGACACTCGGCTCGTGCAACAGGTGATGACCGGCGCCGACGCGGTGCTCCACCTCGCCGCCCGGAGCAGCGTGCCCTGGTCCTTCGCGGACCCGGTGGGCTGCCACGCGGTGAACGACGAGGGCACGGCCGCGGTGCTCGAAGCGGCCTGGCAGGCCGGCGTACCCCGGGTGGTGCTCGCCTCGTCTTCGGCGGTCTACGGCCACCGCTGCCCGGCCCGAGAGCCGGATCCACTGGACCCGCGCTCGCCCTACGCCTCGTCCAAGGCGGCCATGGAGGCCCAGGGTCGGGTCTACGGCCACCGCGGGCTCGCGGTCACGGTGCTTCGCTACTTCAATGTCTACGGACCCGATGCGTGCGGGACCTCCGACGGAGCCGTGGTGGCCCGCTTCCTGGCCGCGCTCCAGCAGAGCGACCCCCTCCCGATCGAGGGCACCGGTCGCCAGGGGCGCGACTTCGTGCACGTCGACGACGTGGCTCGGGCCAACCTGGCCGCCCTGGCGGCCGCCCCCGGCACCTACAACGTGGGCACCGGCGTGTCGACCAGCATCTCCGAGCTGGCGCAGCGCTTCTGCGACCTGGCCGGTGTGGGGCTGCGGGTGCGTCACCTCCCGGCCCGAGAGGTGGAGCTGGAGCGCAGTCGAGCGGATCCGGAGCTGGCGACTCGCCGCCTCGGCTTCACCGCGCGGGTGGATCTGCAGACGGGCCTGGCCGGCCTGCTCGGGTCGAGTGGGCGAGAATCCAACCTCGACGGGGTGGGCTGACGGACACACCCTCCCTGGGCGTTGAGACACATCCCCTGGCGCGGCCTCCTCGAAAATCGAGGAGATACCGCGACTTGACCCTGGCATGGACCATGCTGGGACCTGGGCAATGCCACCCACTCCGACCCCAGATACCCTGGATGCCACTCTGCTCAGCATCCTCAAGGGGCTCGGAGGGGCAAGACTCAGGATCTGGGCCGCAGTCCTGCTGGTCGCGGTCTTCGTCGCCGATGGGCTCACCCCCCTGGGCGTGGCCGGTGGGGTCCCCTACGTCCTGCCGGTGATCCTGGGTCTCGGCAGCAAGAACGAGCGCTTCTCGATCGCGGTCGCCTCGATCGCGACGGCTCTCTGCATCGTCGGCGTCTTCACTTCGCCGATGGGTCACGGCCCCTTCCCCTACGTCATCGCCAACCGCGTCCTGGCCCTGTTCGCCATCTGGGTCACGGCCCTGGGAGTGCGCTCCCACGTCGTGCTGCTCGGCCAACTGGAGACGGTCCACGCCGAGCTGCGCCACAGGGAAGCCCTGGCGCGGCTGGGCGAGATGGCCGCCGTGGTGGCCCACGAGGTGAAGAACCCGCTGGCCGGCATCATGGGCGTGCTCCAGGTGCTCGATGCCCGGGAGCGGGGAGAGTCGGAGAGGAAGGTCATCCGTGACGTCCACGCCCGCCTCGCCAGCCTCGCCGAGACCGTGGACGACCTGCTCGCCTTCGCGCGGCCGACCGAGCTCCGGGCCGAGCCGGTGGACCTGCTGGAGCTGCTCCACGACATCCGGGACCTCGTCCTGGCGGACTCCCACTTCCCGGACCTCCAGGTGGAGATCGACGGGGATCCGGCCACCGCCCACGCCGACCGCACCCAGCTTCGCCGGGCCCTCCACAACGTGGTCCTCAACGCCGCGGCCGCCATGGCCGGGGCCGGAGTGGTGCGCATCTCCGTGAACCAGCAGGACGACGCCTGGCGCATCTACGTGCACGACCAGGGACCCGGCGTCCCGGAAGAGCTGCGTGGACGCATCTTCGAGCCCTTCTTCACCACCAAGGTCCAGGGCAGCGGCCTCGGGCTGCCCCTGGTCCAGCGCACCCTCGAGGCCCACGGGGGCACGGTGGACCTCACCTGCCCGCCGACCGGTGGCACGACCGTGACCCTGGAGCTCCCCAAGCTGTCGGGCTGACCCGAGCGGCATAGGCTGCGCGGGTGATGCTCAGCGCCCTCCTCGGCCTCTCCCTGGCCACCGACGTCGACCGCCCGGTCCCGGTCCGGGGCGTCCCCGAAGGACCGTCGGCGGCGGCCGAGATCCTGGACGAGCCCTGCACCGAGCGGGACTTCCCTGCCTGGGCCGATGGGCGCAGGCCACCGACCGAGAGGCCGGAGCGGGCCACGAACTGGGACTTCGAAGCCCAGCTCTGGCACCGCCTGGCGCGGGTCGTCGAAGCCCACCCCGGCCAGGTCCAGGCGACCTGCGAGGGCTGGACCGTGGAGAACCGACGGATCTGGTCCTTCACGGTGCGCGATCCCACCCGGCCTGTCGAACAGAGACTGCTGGTCGTGGCCCAGCTCCACGCCCTGGAGTGGATCGGAGCCGAGGTCGCGGTGGCGTTCGTGGAGCAGGTGGCGGCGGATCCGCCCCCGGGCGTCGAGCTCGTGGTCGTGCCCGTGGTGAACCGCGACGGCCGCTGGCGCACCGAGGAAGACCTGGTCGCCGGCCGCTCCCGCACCTACCGTCGGGCCAACGCCAACCGCGTCGACCTCAACCGCGACTACACAGTCCACCGCGACAATCACAACCTCTGGAGCCGGCTTCCCTTCACCCGGCGCTACTACTACACCAGCCCGGCTCCGCTGTCCCAGCCCGAGTCGCGCGTGGTCGATCGCATCGCCGCCAAGGGCTTCGAGGTCGCCGTCTCGCTCCATGCCTTCGGCGGCTACGTCTACAGCCCCTGGGCCGGCCGCTATGCGCGCCCCCCCGACCACGACCGTCACCAGGAGCTCGCCGAGCAGATGGTGGCCGACATGCCCGGGCGTCCCTACCGGATCAACCAGCTCGCCCGGAACATGAGCTGGTTCCGCGGCCTGGGCATGGAGATCGACCACTTCTACGGGGTCCACGGGACGACGTCGTACCTGGTGGAGCTCACCCGCTCGGGCATCGAGCTGCGCGACCCGAGCACCTGGCGGGACTACTTCCGCTGGTACAACCCGAAGGACAAGACTCCCCACGTCGAGGCGGGGGTCTCCCTGATGACCACGCTTGTCAGGGAGATGTCAGCGGATGCGCTCGGGCTGGGCGACTAGCGACCCGAAGTCCGCAGCAGAAGGGTCCCAGTTGGGACAGGGACACCCCAGATCGAACGGCTCGATCGGCCACAACCCGTGGGATCCGGGTTGGCACGGGCCGTGCAGTACCTCCGAGCGAAACCCGGAGACTCAGTCAGACGTCGCGCCTGGGTAGGCTCGGCGGAACCGGCGGGGGAATGAACCTGCCGTCGGCGGATATCGGTGCCATCCGGACCTGGAGACGGGTCGCTGATGCAGTCAAAGCGGTCTCTGGAGCCCCGCCGGTTCTCTCCGGCGGGGCTTCCTGCCTTCGAGGGCTCGCCCCGCGAGACTTGACGCCCGGCGCTGGGGCTTTAGAAGTGCGCCCCACCTGCGGAGGATGGCTTCCATGATCGAGGTAAGCGGGCTCACCCGCTACTACGGCGCACAACCTGCGGTCCGCGACGTCTCGTTCGAGATCGGCTCCAACGAGATCGTGGGCTTCCTGGGCCTCAACGGCGCCGGCAAGTCGACCACCCTCAAGGTCCTGGCCGGGCTGCTGCTTCCCAACGCTGGACGGGTCGTCATCGACGGCGTCGATGCCCTGGAAGCCCCGGACTCCCTGCGCGAGCAGATCGGCTTCCTGCCCGAAGACCCCCCGCTCTACACCGAGATGCGGGTGCGGGAATTCCTGCTCTGGGTCGGCCAGATCAAGGGCCGCTCGGCGGCCGAGCTCGACGAGCGCCTCGGGGAGGTCATGGAGCTCTGCCAGATCACCCACGTGGCCGATCGGGTCATCGACACCCTCTCCCACGGCTACCGGAAGCGGGTCGGCATCGCCCAGGCCATCGTCCACAACCCGAGCCTGGTCATCCTCGACGAGCCCATCAGCGGCCTCGACCCGGTCCAGATCGTGGAGATGCGCACGGTCATCCGGTCGCTCAAGGAGCACTGCACGGTGCTGATCAGCTCCCACATCCTCTCGGAGATCTCCCAGACCTGCGACCGCATCCTCGTGCTCCACGACGGCCGCCTCGTCGCCCAGGGCTCCGAGGACCAGCTCGCGACCGAGATGGCGGGGACCACGCGCCTGGTCATCGAAGTCCGCGGCGATCGGGGTGCACTGGAGCGGGTCCTGACCGACTCGCCCGAGGTCAGCGACTACACCATCGACAGCGCCAACGGCGTGCTCACGGCCACGGTGCAGCTTCCGGAAGACGACCGGGAGAAGCTCGTCTGGGAGCTCGTGGGGGCTGGGCTGGGTCTGCGGCGTCTCGATGACGCCGAGGCGGAGCTCGAACACATCTTCCTCGGCCTGACCGCCGACAGCTAGGAGCCGTCATGCGAGGCATGCTCTTGATCGCGCGGCGTGATCTGGCCGCCTACTTCAACTCGATCTGGGGCTACCTGGTCGTAGCCGCCCTGCTGTTCTTCAACGGCCTGGCGTTCAACGTCTTCGCCATCGGCAGGTCCCCCAAGTACAGCACCGACGTCCTCGAGGACTTCTTCTACTGGACGTTCGGCTTCGTGATGACCGCCGCCGTGCTGCTCACGATGCGACTGATCGCCGAAGAACGGCAGACAGGCACGCTGGTCCTGGTGGACTCTTCGCCACTGGCCGACTGGCAGATCGTCGGAGGCAAGTTCCTCTCCGCCCTCGGCTTCCTGGCCCTGATGATCGCGCTGACCGGCTACATGCCGGCGCTGATCTTCCTCGAGGGCAAGGTGAGCTACGGCCACATCGTGGCCGGCTACACGGGCCTGCTGCTGTCGGGCGCCGCCGTCGTCGCCATCGGCACCTTCTCCTCCGCGGTCTCCAAGCACCAGCTCGTCGCGGCCGTCATCGCCGGCGTCATCGTCGGCGTGCTCATCCTGAGCTGGCTGCTCGGCCGCGTCACGGAGGCCCCGCTGAGCGATGTCTTCTCCTACCTCAGCCTGTACGACCGGCACTTCCAGCCCTTCCAGCGTGGGCGAATCAACCTGGAGGACGTCATCTACTACCTGAGCATCACCTTTGCGTTCCTCATGCTGTCGAGCCGCTGGCTGGCCGCGAGGAGGTGGCGATGAGTCCCGCCGTCATCCTGTACCTGGCCGGCCTGACCCTCGCCTTCTTCGGCGAGCGGGTCTTCGCCGGTGACGAGCTCCTCCGCCCGGTGCTCTCCGCAGCCGGGGCGCTCGCCCTGGTGGCCGCCCTGGTGCTGCTCGCGAGGGGTCGGTCCCTACTCGCCGAGCGCGGGGTCGCCCTGAAGTGGGCCGCGGTCGGGGTCGCAGGCCTGGTGGTCTACGCCCTCACCACCGACTTCGCCATCGAGACCCTCGGCTTCGCCGATGAGATGGAGCGCCGCTGGTCCGGTGTCTTCGGTGCCGTGTGGCCGATCCTGGTGCTGATGGGCACCCTGCCCCTGCTCGCGGTGGACCACGCCCTGCTCGACTCCCCGGTGGTGGTGCAGCCACGCCGGATCCAGCAGGCCGCCCACAACGGCCTCGCCGCGGCCCTGGGCATCGCCCTGGTGTTCCCGCTGAACTTCCTGGCGTCGGAGCACAACGAGAAGTGGGACCTCACCTACTTCAAGACCGCCGAGGCCGGCTCGGCCACCCAGAACCTGGTGGCCAACCTGACCGAGCCGCTGGACGTGAGGGTCTTCCTCCCGTCGAGCGCCGAGACCTTCGGCGAGCTCAAGGCCTACTTCGAGCCCCTGGACGGCCCGAATTTCCGCGTCACCTTCCTGGACCACGCCGCCGAGCCCCGGCTCACCAAGGCGCTTCGGGTGCGGGACAACGGCTACGTCGCCATCACCAAGGGTGAGATCGTCCTCGACGACGAGGGCGCAGCCGAGGACGAGGACCGACCGTCGCCGGTGACCAAGACCCTGAAGGTCGGCACCGAGCTCGACGACGCGAAGCGCGTCCTCAAGAAGTTGGACGAAGAGGTCCAGGAGCTGATCATCAAGGTCGCCAAGGGCGATCGCTACGCCTACCTCACGGTCGGCCACGGCGAGCTGTCGTGGAAGGGCAAGGCCGGTCCGCTGGAGAAGGTCTCCGGCCTCAAGAAGCTCCTGCAGGCCATGAACTTCAAGGTCAAGGAGCTCGGCGTGGCCGACGGCCTGGCCGAGGCCGTGCCCGACGACGCTGACGTGGTGTTCGTGCTCGGCGCCGACGAGCCCTTCCTGGAGCCCGAGGTCGCCGCGCTGCGGGCCTACGTCGAAGGGGGCGGCTCCCTCTTCCTGGCCCTGGAGCCCGAGTTCGCCAAGGAGGCCTCCGACCTGGAGCGGGCCGAGGACCCGATGGCCGCGCTGGTCGAGGACCTGGGCCTGCGCATGGGCGAAGGTGTGCTGGCCCAGGACACCAAGTACGTGCCCCTGACCCGGACGAAGAGCGACCGGCTCAACCTGGGCACCGATCGCTTCTCCAGCCACGACTCCACCCGGGTGCTGTCGCAGAACAGCAGCCAGCTCTTCCTGTTCACGCCGACGGCGGGCTTCCTCGAGGAGACCAAGGCCGGCGACGCCACGGTCACGATCACCGTGCGCAGCCAGTCCGGCGCCTGGGCCGACCTCGACGGCGACCTCGAGTTCGACAAGGAGGGCGAGAACAAGAAGATCCGGCCGCTGGCCGCCGCCTCTCTCGGAGCTGGCGAGACCGCCCACCGGGCCATCGTCGTGGCCGACGCCAACCTCTTCAGCGACTTCGCCCTCCAGAACCTGGGCAACCAGCGCTTCGTCTACGACGGCGTGAACTGGCTGATCGACGAGTCCGCCTCCTCCGGCGAGACCAACACCGAGGAGGACGTCAAGATCAAGCACGCCAAGGAGGACGACACCAAGGTGTTCTACGGCACGGTCCTCGGTATTCCCCTGCTGCTGCTCGGCCTGGGCTGGGCCCGTGTCCGTCGCCGCGTGAGGGGAGGTGCAGCATGAATCGCACGATCACGATCTACGGTGTGCTGCTGTGTGCGGCGCTCGTCGCCTCCTACTTCTCCTGGACCGCCGAAGACACCGGCGAGCCGGCAGAAGGCGTGGTCCTCGTGGCCGCCGAGGTCGACGACGTCGAGGGCATCTCCTGGTCCTCCGAGAAGCTCCAGGTCGAGCTGGAGGTCCGCAGCGACACCCACGGCGAGTACCTCTGGGTCGACCTGGTCGAGATCAAGGAGAAGCCGGCTCCCAGGACCGATCCCGCGGACGTGATCGACGGGACCGACGAGGGCGCGGCCGACGAAGACGGCCCCGACGTGCACGGGCCCGACGACGGCCACGACCACGGCGACGACGACGCGGCCCACGCCGATCCCGAAGAGGACGAGCCCGTCGAGGAGCCCGAGCCGGAGATGATCAAGGAGGAGAAGCGCCAGAGCTTCATGGCCGGCGAAGCGGGACGGAAGCTGCTCGCCAAGCTGGCGCCGCTGACGGCCCAGCGCCTCATCGAGGTCACGGGCGACAAGGCGGCCGAGTTCGGCCTCGACGAGCCGAAGGCCACCCTCACGATCCGCCGCCGGGGCAAGCCGGAGCGGGTCCTGGAGATCGGAGGCGAGGCCTACGGCGTCAAGGACCGCTACGTGCGAGACCTGGAGTCCGGCAAGGTCTACCTGGTCGACGACCAGACCTTCAAGCCCCTCCAGTACGCCAAGAGCCGGCTGCCGGAGCGGGAGCTCTCGCCGCTGGACGAAGAGGACATCACCACGGTGACCGTCACCGACGGCGCCAGCAAGGTCACGCTGGAGCACGAGAACCGTGACGACAGGGAAGCCCAGTACTGGGCGCTCGAGGGCGAGACCGAGTCCAACGAGACCGCCGAGGCCTGGCTGGACAAGGTCTTCCGGCTGCGCAGCGCGGGCTACGTCCAGGCCGAGGACATGCCCACGGGTCTGGAGACCGCCTTCGTCATGACCGCCACCGGCGAGGACGGCACCACCACCTCCATCACCGTGTCCATGGGCTCCAACCCCGACGGCAAGGAGACCTGGTACGCCCGGAGCGACCACACCCGTGAGCTCGTCAAGCTGCACAAGGTGCTGGCCAGCGAGGCCGCCGAGGACCTGGCGACGGTGTTCAGCGCAGATGAAGGGGCCGAGGACGTGGGCGAGGCGCTCGCGCCGGCGGTCCCGGAGTAGCAGCCGAAGAGGGGGCTACAGTCCGTCCATCGCGATGACGAGGACCTCGAACGCCGCGAGGCGGTCCGTACGGTCCTCCACCAGCACCCGATCGCCGACCACCGTCGCCCGGCCGCGAACACCGGCCACGTGGTGGCAGTAGGCCTGGGCCGCGTGGGCCGCCGGCACGTCCTTGGGCACCTCGAAGAGCCGGCGCGTCAGCTCGGTCGGCTCGGCTACCCAGATGCGCTGCTGGAAGGTCTCCAGGGACTCCAGCAGGAGCGCCCCGTCCAGCTCGCTGGAGTGGACGCCGTACTCGACCTGGAGGAGCTCGAGCACCGCTTCGAGGTCGCCGTGCTCGACGAAGAGGGAGACCGGCAGGTGCCCGATGCGTGCGTCCACCACCAGGTCCTTGCCCAGCGTGGACCCGAGCAGCACGGCCAGCTCGCCCAGGTTGCCACCGATCGACTGGACCCGCAGGGCGCCGTCCTCCAAGACCTCCACCAGGACCACCCCGTCGACCCCCCACTGGGGTGGGTTCTGCGGTGAGCGATCCACCGCCGCGGGACTGGTGCACGAGAAGGGCGGAGGGGCATCGGCTCCCCACGCGGGCACCGAGGAGAGTCCGAGGACGAGCCAGGGGATCATGGCGAGGCTCCGGCGAGGTTCAGGGCACGGGAGGATACCGCTCCGACAGGCTCCAGCGGAGGACCCACCTCAGCGTCCGGTCCTCCCAGGACGGTCAGCACGCAGTCCGCCAGCGGGCGCCACCAGCCGTGTCGGAGCACCCGCTCCTGGCGATCGTCCACAGCGAGTCGTGCCCAGGCACCGTCCGCCCCGGCCGGGTCGAGCCGCACGACCACCACCGAGCGCGTGTCCCTCCGTAGGCCGGACCGGACCACCTTCAGGGCCGCCTCCTTGGCACTCCAGAGCAGGTTGGCGACCAGCGCGTCGGGGTGGCCCTCTCGGAGCCAGGCCCGGTCTATGTCGACGAAGTAGTCGCGCACGAAGGCCGCGCTCCGAGGCTCGACGCGCTCCAGGTCGACCCCGACGGGCTCCCCAGGCGGCCCCAGGGCACAGGCCGCCCAGCCCGCCCGGTGGCTCAGGGACAGGGACAGCGGCAGGGCCTGGCCGTCGAGCCAGGGCTCGGGGGCCCCGTCCGACGCCGCCAGCACCTCGAGCCGAGACAGGGCGGTGCCGGGGAGGCGGGCCGCCAGGGCCCGCGCCGCGACATAGCGGCCGAGCGCCCAGTCCGCGCGGCGACGGGGCCTCAGCTCGTCGTGGATCTCGCGCTCGCGGTGCGCCAGCCAGTCGAGGTCCTCCGGCAGCTCGGCGGCCGCGCCGAAGGTGACGACGACCCCGCTGATCACCCCTCCGCTCCCGTCGTGGCCCGCTCCAGGGCCTCCACCAGGTAGGGCCGCAGAGTCGACGGCGGGATGATCCGGTGCACCGAGCCGACCTCCTGCGCCCGCTGCACGCTGTGGATGGCGTCGAATTCGGTGGCGACCTCGCCGAGCTTCTCCGAGTGGACCTCGCGTCGGAGCTCCGCCAGGCGGGCCTGGAGACGGGAGCGCAGGGCACCACCGGACGCGTTCACCCGCTGCCGCAGCTCCTGCACACGCGGATCGCGATCGGCACGCTGCTGGACGTCCCGCGCGAAGACCACGGCCGCCGCCGGTGCGCCTCCGATGACCGAGGCATGGGTGCCCTCCAGCGCCACGACCTCCATCCGGTCGTTGAGGCGCGCGGAGAAGACCACGAAGGCCCCTCCGTGGTAGCGCGACACCACGCAGAAGAGGATCGGGCCGTCGAAGTTCACCACGGCCCGCCCGATCTCGGCCCCGTACTCGAGCTGCCAGTTGCGCAGCGAGTCCGGGGAGCCGTCGAAGCCGGAGAGGTTGGCCAGCAACACGACCGGACGGCTGCCGGAGGCGGAGTTGATCGCCCGGGCGACCTTCTTGCTCGCCTGGGGGAAGAGTGTGCCCGCCGTCCAGCGCTCCGGACCGTCCTGGGGCACGTAGCCGAGTCGAGGCAGAGGCTTGCTCTCGAGCCCGACGAGACAGACCGGGAAGCCACCGATGTGGGCGTCCCACACCACCGCGACCTCCGCCTCTCGCTGGACCGGCCACCGCTCCAGGGGCGGGTGGTCCCGGTCGACGGTGGCCCGCATGACGGTGCGGATGTCGAAGGGGCGCTTGCGCCCCGGGTTGGTCTCCTCGCTGAAGACCTCGCCGAGACAGGAGAAGCCCTCGCCACCGCCGGGGAAGTCACACACGTCGCGCTCGATCGGATCCTCGGTCCGCGCCCGCCGCGGGAAGCGCTCGCCGGGCGCCACGTAGGTGTGGGTGTAGTGACGCAGCAGGATCTGGCAGGCCTCGTCGACGTCGTCGGCGAAGTACTGGGCCTGGCCGTTGGGGCCCATGATGCGGTCGTACCCACCGATGCCGAAGTTGTCCTCGGCGGAGACACCGCCGGAGTAGTCCAGCGCCCGCTTGCCCGTGAGCACCATCGCGCCCTGGGCGGTCTGGATGAGCACGCCGCGGGTGTGCATGAGCATCGTGGCCTCGGCGTTCCAGTAGGGCTGCGCCCCCACGTTCACACCGGCCACAACCACGTTCACCTCCCCGCCGCCCTGGGTGAAGTGCACGATGTGTCGCAGCACCAGGGCGATCCAGTCCATGTTCTCGGTGCCGCTGTCCAGGGCGATGCGAGCACCCGCCGAGACGGCGAACCACTCCAGCGGCACGCCCAGGCGCTCGGCGAGGTCGAGCGCCGCGATGATGCGCCGGCACTCCGGCTCCGCCAGCGAGCCCATCGACCGGCTGGGGTCGCCGAGCACGATGACGCGCTTCATGCCCTCCGGGTAGCGGGTCGTGAAGTGGGCCACGGTGCCCACCACCACGTTGGCCGTGTTCTGGCCGGGCTCGCGCTCGACCGGGACCAGGGCCCCCTCAGCGTCGAGGTCATGCTCGACGAAGACTCCCGGTGGAAGCTCGCTGGCCGTGCCCTCGGACGGAGTGAAGCGGTCGAGCAGCTCGTAGGGGTAGACCAGCCCACGTCGCCGAAGCCGGACGACGGCCTGGGTGTAGCGGCTGAGGGGCTGCAGCTCGCTGGTGGGCGGATCGGTGACCCGCAGCGACACGCCGCGTCCCCCCGGGTTGCTGATCTCCAGGCGCTTGTGCTCGATCCGCCCCCCCGGACCGGGCACCCGGACGCTCAGCAGGACCTTCTCCAGGCCCAGGCCACGGGTGGCTGGCCCCAGCTTCTGGACCACCTCGCCCCACTCGGGCGCCGGCAGACGCACCACGGGGCGCACGATCAGGCGCACGCGGTTCCAGTGCAGCCGCTGGTGCTCCGAGAGCGTGGCCTGGAAGCTCCGGATGGCGTCCAGGGCCTCCAGGAGCTGGCGCTCGACCTGGGGCAGGGTCGCCAGGCGCCCCACGGCGTCCCGTACGTCCATCAGGTCCCACACCTCGGCGACCGCATAGAGACGGATGTCCTTGGGATTCTCGCGGCCGACAGCCCGGAAGAGGTAGATGCCCTCCGCGGCCGGGAGGCGCTCGAGGTCGAAGTGGTCGAGGCGCCAGAGGTGGAGCCGCTTGGCCATCATCGGGTGAAGGCCTCGACACAGGCGATCCTCGACGAAGCCCCCGTCCTCCCGCTGCCGGAAGGTGATGTACTGCTCGGCTCCTCGACCGGTGCGCACGCGGGGACCGGCCACGGAGAACACCACGCGGTGCATCTGTCGACCGAAGTCCACGCTCTCCACCAGCCCGCGGAGGTGGTCGGATGTGACACGCTCCGCGCTCTCCTGGTCGACGTAGAGATCGAACATCGCCCGCACGTCGGGCGGCAGCGCCGCCGTCAGGGCCGTGACCGCCTGGAGCATCGACGGCACCTGCTCCGGCCGACCGTGCGCGGCCAACAGGCGGTGGTCGTGGCCCTGCCGGCGGTAGGTCGTGCTGAGGAAGGTGAACCCGTCGTGGTGCAGGGTGTGCACGTCGGTGAGAGCCCGGTTCCGGTAGGTCCGCCGGCACATCACCTCCAGCAGGACCCCTCGACGCTCCGGTGAGGTTCCGTCCCACTCCAGGGCGGCCCGCCGGAAGAAGGAGCGCAGCGGACGCGGCACGGCCACCAGCCACGCGATGCCCTCGCCGCGTGCGGAGGTGTCTCCCTGGTGGACCCGGTCGAGGACCGCCGTCGCCTCGGCGAGGATGGCCCGTTGGCGATCTTCGAGCAGGGGCCGCTCCAGGGCGTGGAAGCGGACCTCACGCGCCAGGTCGTTCAGCACCGGGAAGCGCCCCTCCGTGGAGGCCACGAGACGATCCAGGAGCCGATGCAGCTCCCCGTCCGCACGCTCGGCGACCGCGTCGCCCACGTCGAGCCAGCGCTGGAGGACGGAGCGCAGAGCACCGGTGACCCCGGCCTGCTGGGCCCGGGCCCGGGAGACCCGGTAGAGGCTGTCCAGCAGCTCCGGCGTGGGCTCCAGGGACTCGATGCCGTAGTGCGCCAGCGCCCGCTGGAGGCGCTCCACAAAGGAGTGCGGCAGCCCCTCACCGCGCCCCGTCAGGTCCCGCAGGTAGAGGTTGAGATACTCCGTGGTGCTGCGGTCCTCCCGGTGCTTGGGCGGATCCCGCCGGAAGAGGACGGACAGATCGGCGAAGACCGAGAGGATGGCCCGCTCGGCCGCCCAGAGGGACTCCGACTCCGCCGACATTCCCGGGCACAGCGTCCCGTGCTCCAGCAGGGCACGGTGGAGGGCCTCGGGGCGACCGTCGAAGCCGAGCACCAGCCGGCGGAGGTTGTCGAGCCGACGCTCGGCGCAGTCATCGTCCTGGGGCCGGGCCAGCGCCTCGAAGGACAGCCGCTCGCCCAGCTCCTGGGCCCGTCCCTCGCCCTCGATCTTCATCAGCCTGGCGCCGGCGCCGACCTGCACGTTGGGCAGCACGTAGACCTCGGCGACCCGCCCGGAGAACGGTGCCTTCAGCTCCGTCTCGGTCTTCATCGCCTCCAGGACCGCGACCCGCTGGCCGCGCTCGACCTCGTCCCCCGGTCCCGCGCCGAGCGACACCACCACGCCCGGTGACGGGGCGCGCACCGTGCCACCGGCCTCGCCCGCGATGCGGTGGGGGATGCCGTCCACCTCGACGATGCGGTCGGCGCCCTGCCGCGCGTGGACCGTGTTCCAGCTCTGGTCGCCGATGCGGAGCCGGACCCGGTCCGGACCCAGGTCCCGGCGCTCGAGATCGATCCGGAGGTCGTCCACGGTGACCCGGTAGGTGTCGGACCCCAGGCGGCCCACGTCGAAGCGATAGGGCACTCCCTGGCTGGTGAGCTCGACCTGGTGACCGAGCTCCGCGCTGGCCTCGGGCCGCTCCCGCGCAGCCGAGGCGAAGAACCGCGCCCGCGCACGCTCCTCGGCCTCCCGGAAGGCCGCCAGGGCCGCGGCCAGGATCGCGACCTCTCGGCCGCGCCGGCTGATGTGCTCGCCCGCTTCGACCTGGCGATCGAGCCAGCCGATGTCGGTGGTGGATCGGCGCACCTCGTCCCGCTCGAGCAGGGCCTGAAGGAAGCCCTTGTTGCTCGCCCCGCCACCGATCACGAGGGTCATGCCCTCCAGGGCGCGGCGCAGCCGGGCCAGGGCCTCGCTCCGGTCGGCGCCGTGGGCGATGACCTTGGCGATCATCGAGTCGAACTGCGGCGCGATCTCGTCGCCGGCCTCGACCCCCGTGTCGATCCGCAGGCCGGGGCCGAAGGGCAGCCGCAACCGCTCGATGACCCCTGGAGCCGGGGCGAAGGCCCGCTCCGGATCCTCGGCCGTGACCCGGACCTCGATGGCGTGCCCCCGTGCCCGCGGCGGTGACCCCTCGAGCGAACCCCCTGCAGCCACGTGGAGCTGGGCCTTGACCAGGTCGAGCCCGGTCACCAGCTCGGTGACGGTGTGCTCGACCTGGAGTCGGGCGTTCACCTCCATGAAAGAGAAGGTCCCGGTCTGGGGCTGGAACAGGAACTCCACCGTGCCCGCACCGCGGTAGTCGACCGCTGCGCCGAGCCGGGATGCTGCCGCACAGATCCAGTCCTGCTGCTCGGCGTCGAGCACCGGCGACGGGCTCTCCTCCAGCAGCTTCTGGTTGCGGCGCTGGATGGTGCAGTCCCGCACCCCGAGCGCCCACGTGGTGCCCTGGCCGTCGCCGAGGAGCTGCACCTCGATGTGGCGAGCGCCGTCGACCCGCTTCTCGAGGAAGACGGTGGCGTCTCCAAAGCCCGCCAGGGCCTCGCTCCGCGCCGTGGTGAAGGCCTCCTCCAGCTCAGCCGGCCCGTCCACCTTGCGGATGCCTCGTCCCCCACCGCCGGCGGTGGCCTTCACCATCAGCGGGTAGCCGATGCGCTCCGCGTGGAGGCGAGCCTCCGCGAGCGTCTCGACCGGACCGCCGCTCCAGGGTGCGACCGGGACCTCGGCCTGCTCGGCGATGCGCTTGGACGTGATCTTGTCTCCGAGCTGCCGCATGACGCCGGCGCTGGGGCCCACGAAGGCCACGCCGAGCTCGTCGCACAGCTCGGCGAACGCGGCGTGCTCGGCCACGAACCCCCACCCCACCCAGGCCGCGTCGGCGCGGCTCTCGAGCAACACCTGCCGAAGCACGCCGTAGTCGAGGTAGCGGCTCTTGCGGATGCCGTCGGCCGGATCCACCCAGAGCGCCGGCCCGATCGGGATCGCCTCGTCCACGTGTCGCACGAACATCGCATCCGCGTCGGGCTCGGTGAAGAGCGCGATGGTGGTCATCGGCCGGGCGCGGCCGACGTTCAGCTCCTGGACGGCGGCGATGAGTCGCATCGCCGGCTCACCGCGGTTGACGATGAGGATGCGGTCCAGCTCCCTCATCACTCCACCGCAGCGCGCAGCGGCGCCCGGAGGGCTCCGTCCACCTGGCCGAGGGGGGGCCCCCCCCCCACCCCGCCCCCCGCCCCCCCCCCCCCCGCCCCCCCCCCCACCCCCCCCCCCAAGACCCCCC
>CAZCVP010000065.1:806-4369 GCA_964501915.1 uncultured Enterobacterales bacterium | reverse complement strand
CGTGCCGTAGCCGGAGACCCGGGCCAGCACCGCACCGTCGCGACCGACCACGACCGCGTCGTAGACCCCGTTGCGCGGCGTCACCAGCGCGTGGGCCTCGCTCTCCGCCACGCCAGGGGCCAGCTCCAGCCGCTCGATGCGACGAGGCAGGCCCATGCGCCCGGTCGTGCCGATCTCCGAGGCCCCAGCCGTCTGGAGCACGAGCTCGATCAGCCGGGGAGCCGCCAGGGTGGCCCCCTCCGTGGCCGCCGGGAGCCCCGCCTGGAGGCGTCCGACCACCTGGTCTCCACCCCGCCACACGCCCTCCAGGACCTGGTAGGCGGGTCCGTGGAAGTAGACGGCATAGACGGCGTCTCGCCCGGCGATCGGGCCGGTCGCGGCTTCGGGGACCGACTGGCTCGCGACCGTCGGCGCCGTGGACGTGAGACGCACCACCCCCGTGAAGTGCCGGGTGACCACCGGCTCGTTCCGGCCGTGCAGCATCCGGGTACCCAGCAGCACGCACCGGGCCACCAGCTCATCCCCATCGGGACAGAGCAGCAGCTCGACGCGCACCGTCCGAGGCTCGTCCCGGTAGAACTTGAACGGTGCCTGGAACTCGACGTCTTCGACCGCGGCCACGTGCCAGCCGGGCGCGGCGATGGCCGCGGCTTCGACGAAGGCCTCGATGCCCATCACGCCGGGCAGGACCGGAGTGCCGTCGATGGCGTGGTCGTGCAGGAAGGCCTCCTGCCGCGGGTCCAGCTCCGACTCGATGATCAGGACACCGTCGGAGCGCAGCTCGCAGACGCCCCCGGAGATCGCACCGGCCCGGGGGAAGGCCTCCGGCAGCACGCCACCGTGCTCGGCGCGGCTGGCGACCATCACACCCAGCGAGCCAGCGATGACCACCTCGCCTCGCGTCCCCGCCGCGAGCTCGCGACCCACGACGGCGACACCCTCCGCGGGCGGCAGCATGTCGATGCCGGCGCGAGCCATCATGGTCGGGATCGAGCCACGCGACGCCATGCCGATGTCCGCCCAGGCGGTCCAGTCGATGGCGACACCGGCACAGTCCGGCCGGCGGGTCCGGAAGGAGGTGGCGAACTTGCACAGCAGGTCGTTGGCGGCCGCGTAGTCCGTCTGTCCCGCGTTGCCGAAGCGCCCCGCGATGGAGCTGAAGGCCACCGTCGCCCCGATGGGCAGGTCACCGGCGCCCGACAGCAGGTTGAACCACCCGTCGGACTTCACGTCGAAGACCAGGTCGAACTCCGAGCGCTCCTTGTCGGGCAGCATGCGGCTGATCTCCAGCCCCGCGGCGTGGATGAGGGCATCCAGGTGGCCGTGGGCCTCGCGGATCTCGCCCATCACGGCGGCCACGGCGGCCGAGTCGGTCAGGTCGAGCTGGCGGTAGTGCACCTCGCCGCCGTGTCGTCGCACGGCCTGCACCGCCTCCAGGGCCGCCGCCCGGCGCTCGACGCCGGCCAACAGCTTCTGGACCTTGGCCGGTGTGGCCCGCTCCCCCGTCTCCTTGATCCGCGCCGCCAGCATCCGCTTCAGACCGTCCGGGTCGCTGCCGAACAGCGCCACGTCGGCGTCGTCAGCGTCCGGAGCGGGCGCCAGGTCCAGCATCCAGAAGGTCCCGCCGCCGCGAGCCATCTCGGCCGTGATGGCGGACACGATGGAGCCCGCCGCCCCGGTGATCGCGTAGACACCGCCCTGGGGCAGCGCGGCTCCAGTACCGAGCGGCGCCGTGCCGAGGCCCACACCGGTCCGGTGACCGTCAGCCGACTGGCCGACCTCGACCCGTCCGGGATCCCCCAGCGTCTCGGCGATCAGCACGTCCGCGAGCGCCGCCGTGCGACGGCTCGGGAGGAAGTCGACGACCTTGACGGTGGCCTCGCTCCGCTCGCGGGCCAGGGCCTTGCAGAACCCCGCGACTGCGCCACCGAGGGGGGCGGTGGCCCCCGCCTCGTCGTAGCCGTGCCAGCCACCATTCCGTGTGGCGGCCACCAGGAAGCTCCCGGGCTCGGCGAGGGCGCCGTAGAGGGCGCGGCTGGTGGCGTAGAGGAGCTTCACCCGCAGGCGCAGGGCCTCCCGCCAGTCGTCGAGGCTCATCTCGGCGATGGGGCTGGCGACATCCAGGGCCGGCAGCCAGTAGACGCCCTGGAGCGGGCCGTCCGCCTGCCAGGTGTCGAGGCGCGCGGTCAGCTCCGCTGCGGTGGGCGCATCCGACAGGGTCAGGACCTCCACGCCACGGGCCGCGAGGCGCTTGACGAGGGCCTTGCCCACACCGCCCTTGTCGAGGACGACGAGGACCCGCGAGCCGTCGGCGAGCTCGACGCCCGTGGGGGCGCAGCGCTTCAGCGCGGGCAGGACCACGGGAACCGGGATCCGCCGCATGGAATCGCCTGACATCGCGGCTGCGGAGGGCGTTTCTGCGACAGCCACCGGCTCCTCGGCCGGGACGGAGCGCGCCCGCCGGTCCATCACCCATCCGACCACGTGCTCCAGGGTCGGGAACTCCCGGAGCTGGAGATCGGCGTCCTGGGGGATGTCGAAGGACTCCCGCACGGCGGCGAAGGTCTCGGCCTGCTTGACCGTGTCGATGCCGAGATCGGCCTCCATGTCGAGGTCCAGCTCCAGCATGTCCGTGGGGTAGCCGGTCTGCTCGGCGACGATCTCCAGGACCCGGGCCACGACCTCGTCCTGACCGGAGGTCGCGGCGGAGGGTGAGGCCGGAGCCGGCGCGGCGGGCGCGAGCTCGGGACGCTTGCTGCGCACCCAGCCCACCACGTGCTCCAGGGTCGGGAACTCACGCAGGCTCAGGTCCATGTCCTGCGGGATGCCGTAGGCCTCGCGCACGGCGGCGAAGGTCTCGGCCTGCTTCACCGTGTCGATGCCGAGGTCGGCCTCCATGTCGAGGTCCAGCTCCAGCATGTCCGGCGGGTACCCGGTCTGCTCGGAGACGATCTCCAGCACCTTGGCCACGACCGGGTCCTCACCAGGCGCCTCGGGGGCCGCTGTCGGGGCCGGCTCGGCGGGGGACGGAGCGGGAGCGGCGACGGCCGGAGCCGGAGCGACCGCGAGGTCGGGGCGCTTGCTGCGCACCCAGCCCACCACGTGCTCCAGGGTCGGGAACTCGCGCAGGCTCAGGTCGGTGTCCTGGGGGATGCCGTAGGCCTCGCGCACGGCGGCGAAGGTCTCCGCCTGTTTCACCGTGTCGATGCCGAGGTCCGCCTCCATGTCCAGGTCCAGCTCCAGCATGTCTGGCGGGTACCCGGTCTGCTCCGCCACGATCGCCAGGACCTTGGCCACGACCGGGTCCTCGCCGGTCTCGACGGGTGCCGCCACCGGAGCCGCGGGTGCGGGGGCCGGGGCCACGGGTGGGGGAGCCGGCGTCGTGGCGAGGTCGGGGCGCTCGCTGCGCACCCAGCCGACGACGTGCTCCAGCGTCGGGAACTCCCGGAGGCTCAGCTCGGTGTCCTGGGGGATCCCATAGGCCTCGCGCACGGCCGCGAAGGTCTCCGCCTGCTTCACCGTGTCGATGCCGAGGTCGGCCTCCATGTCGAGGTCCAGCTCCA
>CAZCVP010000065.1:0-706 GCA_964501915.1 uncultured Enterobacterales bacterium | reverse complement strand
GCATGTCCGGCGGGTACCCGGTCTGTTCGGCGACGATCGCCAGGACTCGCGCTACGACGGGATCAGGCCCGGCGTCAGCCGGCGCGGGCGTCGGATCCGGCGCGCGGGCCGGAGCTGGAGCCGGCGCGGGGGCCGGACGAGGTGCCGGGGCCACCCGTGCCGTGGGCGGCGTGGAGGGCGCCGGCCGCGGTGCCCGGGCCTTGGACGCGGCCGCCCGGGCGGTCTTGGACGCCTTCTCGCCGGCATGGCCCGGATCGACCACGCGCAGGGTGCGGTGGACCACCTCGAGCTCGGGAGAGCGCTCGCCGCTGACCCGAGCCAGCCACCGGAGGAAGCGGGTCTCGTCCGCCAGCCGGGACTGGAAGCCCAGGGCGGTGGGGTCGGTGCGCTTGCCGGTGGGCGAGCCGGACCAACGGGTCAGGACCATGGCGAGCTGCGAGCCGAAGCCGGCCGCGAAGCGCAGGGCGTAGCGCACCGGGTAGGTGCCACCGGTGCTGAGGTTCAGGTTGCCGAGGTCCGGATCGACCTCGCGGAAGTTGGCGACGGGGGGGACCACGCCCGTCTCCAGGATCTTGGCCGCCACGACGTCCTCGAGCCCCGTGCCCATGGCGTGGCCCGTGAAGCCCTTGGTGTTGGCGATGACGATGCGATCCGCGTGCTACCCGAACACCCGCCACAGCGTGTAGAACTCGTGGGTCGCGCAGGC
>CAZCVP010000064.1:12436-34467 GCA_964501915.1 uncultured Enterobacterales bacterium | reverse complement strand
AGGGGACCCAGTTCTCGATCTGCACGTCCGACAACGTCGCCGTCCCACCGCCGCCGATGACGTCCGACATCGTCACCGAGCCGGTCGTGTAGCCCCAGAGGTAGTCCTTGTCGGCGAAGCCCGTGACCGTGAAGGTCATGTCCGTCGGCGTGCCCTGGTACTTGTAGTTGTACCCGCTCTGGGCGACCTGCTCGGCGTACTGGACGGCCTGGACGTCGTAGGTCCCGGCGATCGCCAGGTCCCCGTCGACCCGGAGCTCGAAGACCTGGATGATCTCGCCGTTGGACAGCTCGGCCTTGACGTCGGTGAAGTCGCCGATCACCGCCCAGAGGCCGTCGTCGGTCCCCCAGCTCGATCCCAACACCTTCAGCGTCAGGAACGGGTCTCCCAGGTCGTAGACCTCCCCGTTGGGGACCGCCGTGTCGGTGTCCGTGTCGCTGTCGCTGTCGCTGTCGCTGTCGGAGTCGCTGTCGCTGTCGGAGTCGCTGTCCGAGTCGGAGTCGGTGTCCGCGTCGGTCTCGGTCGTGCCGGAGTCGTCGGCGTCATCCCCCCCACAGGCTGGTCCGACGAAGAGCAGGACCAGCGGAGCGAGCATCACCAGGGACCTCATCATGCCTCCCGCTGTGGATGTCTGATGATAGCAAGGGGGCTCGATCCGCCTGGATCCTCCGCGAAGGCCAGACTACGCTGCGTTTCTTCCGGTCCCGTGGAGGTCCAGGTGACCACGCTCGCCCCGCTCCTGCTCTCCGTCGCCCTGGCCCAGGACACCTGGCCGGCGGGCGCCACCCTCGACGAGGCCGCCTGCGTGCAGGTCACCGACGAGGGCCTCAACAGCCTCGGTGCCGTGGTGCCCGGCCTGGTCCCCGGCGAGATCCCGATCGACGAGACCGGTGACTACCTCGAGGAGTGGGGCTGCTACTGGTACGGCTACAACCTCTCCGGTGCCTGGGTCAAGCTCACCTTCAAGAGCGTGGACATCACCCCGGACTACGGCCAGCTCGGCATGCTGGCCGTCTTCGACGTCCAGATCAACGACCCCTGGGACACCTTCGAGCTCTGGACCTCCCTGCTCTGCATCGAGGACACCTGCGACGGCTACGTGAACCCCTTCCAGGTCGACGTCACCACCACCATCGCCATGGAGGTGGTCGAGGACGCCGACGGCATCCGCACCCTCGACGCCACCGTCGGCGAGATGGTCGCCGACTACACCCTGACCGAGAGCGACATCAACCTCGAGAACTGCGGCATCGGCGGCATCGAGGACGTGCTCAACTTCTTCGGCCTGTCGCTCTACACCCTGATCCTCGACGCCATGGCCCCGGAGCTGGAGAAGCAGCTCGACGACATGCGGCCCGACCTGGAGACGGCCATCGAGGACGCCTTCAACGAGCTGGTGATCAACGAGCAGCTCGACCTCAGCGACGTGCTCATCGATCTGAAGCTCCAGCCCCACGACCTCACCATCACCCCCGACGGCGTGGACCTCCAGATGGAGGGCTCGATGGCCGCCGTCGAGGTCGCAGAGTGCATCGCCGCCTGGGACCCGGGCACCTCGCCGCGGACCGACAGCCCGATCCCCGGCATCGACCGCCTGCCGGCCGGCACCGACTTCGGGCTGCTGGCCTCCGACGACTTCGCCAACCAGGCGATGTACGGCCTCTGGCAGGGCGGCCTGCTCTGCTACGAGCTGACCTCGGCCGACCAGGAGCTGATCAACACCTCACTGCTCGGCCTGCTCGCTGGCGACGCCTTCGAGGGCATCACCGAGGACGGCGCCCCGCTGGTCATCGCCACCCGGCCCCGGGAGGCACCCCTGGCGGTGATGGACGGTGAGCACGACATCGACATCGAGGTCGAGGACCTCGGACTCGACCTCTACGCCGAGGTCGACGACCGCATGGCCCGGGTGCTCGGCCTCGGGCTGTCGACCAACGTCGGCATCGACCTGGGCTTCGACAGCACCACCGGGGAGCTGGCGATCGAGCTCGACCTGGCACCGGAGGAGATGGAGGCGGTCATCACCGCCAACGAGATCAGCTCGGCGACCGACGAGGAGCTCCAGGCGACCCTGAGCGGCGCCTTCGAGAGCGTGCTCGAGACCTTCATCGGCCCGATGCTGGGCGGCAACCTCGCCTTCGCCCTGCCCTCCGTCGATGGCCTGGGCCTCACCAGCTTCGAGGTCGAGGCCACCGGTCAGCAGCAGGACTGGCTGGCCGTGCTCGCCGAGCTGGGCGTCGTGACCTACGGCGCCGACAGCGAGGGCTGCGGCAGCTCCGAGGGCTGCAGCTCCGGCTGCGCCGCGAGCGAAGCCCCCGGCCGGGTGCTGTGGCTGCTCGGACTGCCGCTGGCCCTGGTCGGCATCCGCCGCCGGAGCTAGCTCCGCCGCACCCGGTTCCCATCGCCCTCCCACAGAGCCTCGAAGCACGCCGCTTCGGTCGCCAGGGCGGCGTCCAGCGGGGCGTCGTCGGCCGCGGCGACGATGGCCTTCATCGAGCGCACCGCCGGTGCCGGGTGCTGGCAGTAGGCCGCCAGCAGCTCCCGGGCGACCCGGCCGGCCTCGCCCGGCGGTGCGAGCCGGTCCGCCAGGCCCCAGCTCAGGGCCTCCTGGGCCGAGACCGGACACGCCGTGCCCAGGACGCGCAGCGCCCGCTGGCGCCCCACCAGCCGCGTGAGCCGCGCTCCCCCGCCCCATCCCGTGCACACACCGAGGCTGGCCTGGACGAAGCGCAGGGTCGAGTCTCGGGCCAGGACCCGGTGATCACAGGCGGTGGTCAGCTCCGCTCCGCCACCGAGGGCACCGCCCTCGACCGCGGCCACGGACACCACGGGCAGCCGCCGCAGGCGGGTGAAGACCTCGCGCACGAAGGCGCCGAAGCGTGCCCCCTGGTCGGCGGTGCTCACGTGCTGGCCGATCATCTTCAGGTCGGCGCCGGAGCAGAAGAAGCCCGCGGCCCCCTCGACCACCAGCGTGGCGCCGTCCCAGGCCTCCAGCGCCTCCACGGCGTCGGCGAGGCCAGCCAGCATCGGTCCGGAGAGCGCGTTGCGACGGCGGGGCTGCCTGAGCAGGAGCACCGCGTCGGGACCCGACAGGTCGAGGGTCACCGTGCCCGGACCGCCCAGGGCCCGTAGTCGCTCTCTCAGCTCCGCGTCCATGCTTCCGCCGCTTCGTAGGGGTTGAGCGCCCCGGCCTCCAGGCCCCGTCGGACCTCGACACGGCCGCCGGCGAGGGCGTCGGAGGCCCTGTCCCGTGCCTCCTCGGCCACCAGGTCGAGGAAGGTCCGCACACGGCCTCGGGCCCGCCGAGCCTCCCAGGTGGCCCGGCCCGCGCCCGCGCACCAGGCGCCGTGGGCCTCCACCTGTGCCAGGACCTCCTCCACGCCCACTCCGGCCCGGGCCTCGGCCAGGCAGACCGGCGCGTGCCAGTCGCCCTCGGGGTCCAGGGCGACGGCCTCCTCGAGGTCCCGCGCCAGGCGCTCGCCGCCAGGCCGATCGGCCTTGTTGACCACGAAGAGATCGGCGATCTCCAGCAGCCCCGCCTTCATGGTCTGGACCGTGTCCCCGGACTCCGGGGTCAGCACGACCACCGCGGTGTCCGCCACCTCGCACACCGCGAGCTCGGACTGGCCCACGCCGACGGTCTCCACGAGGACCAGGTCGAAGCCCGCCGCGTCGAGCACGTCGACCACCTGGCCAGCCGCCCGCGACAGCCCGCCGAGGTGCCCCCGCGAGGACAGCGAGCGCACGAAGACGCCGGGGTCGAGCACGTGGCGGTCCATGCGGATGCGGTCCCCGAGGATGGCGCCACCGGTGAACGGCGACGAGGGGTCCACCGCCACCACGCCGACGGTCCAGCCCCGCGCACGGGCCCGCTCGATGAGCCGGTCCACGATGGTGGACTTGCCCGCTCCCGGCGGCCCCGTGATGCCGACCACCGACGGCGCCCCCGGGCCGCTGTGACGACGCGGGTGCAGTCGACCCACCGCGCCCAGGACCCCTTCGGCGCGGTCCTCGATCAGGGAGATGGCCCGGGCGAGCTGCCGGCGATCGCCTGTCACCAACCCGTCGAAGACCGCTTCGAACACGGGCTCACCATAGCCCACCCGAGTTAGCTGGAGCCCTCGGAGGGAGCCCATGGCTGGCCTGTTCGCGCTGTCCCTGCTGTCCGCCTGCGGCCTGGAGACCACCATCGACGGAGACGTCGCGGGCTTCGACATCCCCGCCGTCGGAACCATGGAGTGGGGCGGCAAGTACATCTTCTTCTCCGACGAGGAGCTGGGCTGCGCCGACCTGTGGTGGGTCCACCACACCTACTCCTCGGGGCTGGACCCGACCGACGGGCTGGTCGACGACATGGTCGGCATCCAGTTCACCTTCCTCGACGACGACGACGCCTTCGCGGGCAACTTCAGCGTGGCCGCCGACGCGCCGGTCTCGGCCAAGGTCCTGATGCTCGAAGGCGGCGCCTTCGACCAGTCCCGCGGCCGCAGCGGCACCTTCGTCATCGACGAGCTGGAGTCCGACGGCGTCGCCTCCGGCACCTTCGACGTGACCTTCGACGACGGGACCTTCTCCGGCACCTGGGAGGCCGACTTCTGCGTCAACCTGCCCGACTGATCGCGCTGTCGCTGCTGACGGTCGGCTGCGGCGAGGACCCCGCGACGCCGACGACACCGGTGGAGCCCCCCTCCACCACCTACCTTCGGGTCCGGGCCGGACCGCCCGAGGTCTGGCGAGCCGAGGACGGCCGCGAGGTCACCTTCGATCCAGCCAGCGGCGCCCTGGAGCGGGCCGGCCAGCCTCCTGTGGCTGGCCGCACCACGTGGCCCGACCTGGGCTCCATCGCGATGTGCCTCGGCGACCCGCTGATCGACCCGCTGCCGACGGACCCGCAGGCCTTCCGTCGCCTGGAGTGGAGCGACCGACCGCGCTGGGTCCTGGAGCTCTCCGGCGTGAACCGCTGCACCCTGGCGGGCACGCTGGTCCTGGACGCCACGGCCAACCGCGTCGACCCGACGGCCCTGACCGTGGACGGGCTGCCCTGGGCCCGGGGCGGCCGCCAGCAGGCGCGGCGCACGCTCGCGGCCGGGCTGCGAGCGGACGCGGTCGCCGCGTGGCCCGACCTGGACGAGCCGGCCCGCCTCCGCGTGCTGGACCTGCTCGCCCGGGACCCGGAGCCGGAAGCCGCCGCCGTGCTCAACCGCCTGCTGCCGATCGCCGGCGAGCTGCGACCGGACGTCGAGGCCGCCCTGCTGCGTCGAGACCCGATCGGCCCGGATCCGCCGCCCTGATCGGCCGACTCAGCCCGACTCCTCGAGCTTCTGCTCGAAGATCTCGCCCAGCCCCAGCGTGCGCTGGTAGGCGGCGTCGATCGAGTCGGTCAGCACCGCGCCGAAGCGTCCCTGGCGGAGCACGTGCAGGGCCCGGCTGGTGGTGCCGCCGGGCGAGGTGACCTCGTCGATGAGCTGGGCCACGTGGTCCTCGCTCTGCCGGATCATCTCGGCCGTGCCCAACAAGGTCGCCAGCACGGTCTCCCGGGCGAGGTCGCGGGGCTGGCCGATGTAGGTCGCCGCCTCCATGAAGGACTTCACGAACTGGGCCACGATCGCGGGTCCGGTGCCGTTCACCGCGGTGGCCCGGTCGACGTCGGACTCGCGGTCCACGTGGGTGTGGGCGCCCATGCCCCCGAGCACCTGGCGGATGCGCTCGGCGTTGTGACCGTCGGCCCCGGTCCAGACGGTCATGCCACGGTGGATGCGACACGGCAGGTTGGGCATCGCCCGCGCCACCCGGTCGTGCGCCAGGCCCCCACGCAGGGCGTCGAGCGAGGCTCCGGCGACGATCGACAGCACCTGGACCTCCGGCGCCAGCGTGCCCCGCAGGCCCACCAGGACCTCCGCGAGGTGCTGGGGCTTGACCGCCAGCACGAGCAGGTCCGCCCCCTGGGCAGTGGCGCCGTTGTCGGCGTCCGTCCGGATCCCGTAGCGCTCCGTGAGCTGCGCCCGGCGGCTCTCACCGGGGTCCGCCGCCACCACCCGCTCCGGGCTCCAGCCCCCCCGGTCCAGCACGCCGGCGATCATGGTCTCCGCCATGACCCCGGCACCGATGAAGCCGAGCACCCACTCCGACGACTCTGGCGCCATCCGACACCTCCGCCGCAGGCCCTATCCGGTGCGATCAGGCGGTGACGAACCGGGCCATCGAGGGACGCTGGCCGGATCCGACCACCGGGGGGTCCAGCAGGGTGCGGGCCAATTCCCGGGCCGGCACGGCGTCGCCGGCCGCCAGCGCCGCGACATGCAGCAGCTCGCGGCCGGCATCGACCCACTCGTAGGCGGCGCTGCGCCCGGCGAGGTGGATGCCGAGGGGCGAGAGCGCCTCGGCCGCGCGCACGAGCACCGGGTGCCAGGGCCCGACCCAGCACGGGTCGTAGTCCGTGAGCCGCTGCACCCGGGCCTCGACCCCGCTCGGCAGCCCGAGCTGCGCCAGGGCCCCGGAGACCGTCTCCCCCAGCTCCGCATCGCTCTGCTCCCAGAGCCCGTCGCCCGGCGCACGACAGAGGTGGGCCACCACCACCCCCGACAGCTCACCGGCCCCCGGGAGCAGGCCCGGTCGCGTGAGCCGGAAGAAGGGGGCCTCGCCGCGCACGATGTGCAGCTCGGCCGGCAGGCTCGCCGCTGCCTCTCCGACCTCGCAGGCGACCTGGACCCGGTGGCGGCAGCCGAGACGCGCCAGGTCCCAGCGGGTGCCGTCGTCGAGGGCGTCGCCGAGCAGGGTCCCGAGGTGCGGCAGGGCACCGGCCCAGAACACCCGACCGCTCACCTCCTGGCGTCCCTGGTCGGTGCGCACGGCCTGGACGCGACCGCCGGCGATCTCCAGGGCCTCGACGGTCTGCCCACCCTCCCGGCGACCTGCGCGCCGGACCAGGGTCCGCCAGCCGGCGGCCGGCGCCGTGCCCAGCGCCACCCGGCGCGCGGTCCTGTCCTCGCCGTGGTGGAGCCGGGCCACCGAGGCGCTCAGGCGCTCCGGGTCGCCCCACCGCCGCCGGGCATAGGGGCTGTGGAGCAGCTCGTAGGCCGGCTCGCCGAAGCGCTGGACGACCCAGTCCCGGTAGCTGCGCTCCTCGCTGCCACCGCCCACGATCCGGCGCGCCAGGCGTCGCGCCAGGATGCGAGCCTGGTGACCGATCAGCCGGGCAGCGTCTTCGGGGGGCAGCGCCCGGGCCAGGCGGGCGCGCTCGAGCGGCAGCGCCACGACCTGTCCGTCGAGCCACAGGCCTCGCTCCCGGGCCTCGTGACCGAGCTCCGGAGCCCCGCCATAGGCGGCCTCGATCGCCTCGATCGCCCCATGCTCCGCGGCCACGTGGCCCAGGTCCTCGGGCAGGTCCGGCGAGTGGAGGCCCCCCGGGGAGCTGTGGGGCTCCACGAGCAGGGTGTCCCCCTCCCCCAGGGCAGCCGCCACGCGGACCCCACAGGGCCCCTGTCCCAGGATGATGTCCGCCACGTCGGGCAAGGGTGGCAGGCCCGGAGACCTGTTTCAAGCCCGCCGGTAGATGCTCAGCACCGTGTCGCCGTAGCGGCGGCTCCGGTCGAGTGCCAGCTCCTCGAGCTGCGGCGCGGCGATCCGGCGGGTGTGCTCCAGCACCAGGAGACCGCCGACGCGGGGCTCCAGGGCCCGGAGGATCGGCTCCGGGTCGAGGGCATAGGGCGGATCGACCAGGACCACGTCCCAGGTGTCACGGCCCAGGCCCCGGGGGACCTCGGTGACCACCACCTCGGTGCGCTCGGCGAGGCCCAGGGCCTCGGCGGCCGCGCGGATGCGGCCCGCCACGCGCCGCTGGCGCTCCAGGACGCGGGCGTGGCTCGCCCCTCGGGACAGGGCCTCGAAGCTGAGCAGTCCGGTGCCCCCGAAGGGGTCGAGGACCGAAGCTCCCGGGAGCTCGGGGCCCAGGATCGAGAACAGCGCCTCGCGGACCCTGGCCGAGGTCGGCCGCACGCCCGCGGGCACCCGGCCCGGCAGGATCCGCCCGCGCAGCTCCCCGCCCGTGATGCGCATCAGCGCGCCACCACGTGCCAGAGCTCCACCGGGGCCCCCGCGGCCAGCAGCCGATCGAACCAGATGGCCTGGGCATCGCGCACGCTGTCGGAGGGCCCCTTCACCTCCACCAGCAGCAGCCCCTCGGGCAGCCGGGCGGGAAAGGCGTTCGCGAGGCGCTCGGCGGGGCCGGGCAGGATCGCCAGGTCCGGGAGGCCGACCGCCGCCGACCAGCCCTCCTCGGCCAGGCGACGCAGGACCGCCGCCAGGGCCGCACCGCCCAGGCCCTCGGCCACCCGCTCCAGCACCTCCAGCGACGTCAGCTCCCAGGCGACGCCTCGCAGGCGGGCCCCGTCCAGGGCCCAGGAGGCCCGCAGTCGCCCGGGTCCCTCGCCGGCCACGACAGCCGCCAGCAGGGCCTCCAGGGCCTCTCGACGGTGTCCGGCGAAGTCCGGTGTGCCCAGGTCCAGCGGACCCGCCATCTGGGCGGTCGGCAGCATGCCGGGGACGGGAAGCCAGTAGAGCTCCTGGAGGATGAGACCGAACAGCGTGGTCCAGAGGGCGTTCTCCCCCAGCAGCACCGGGCGCTGGAGCTGCCGCGCCACCGCGGGCTCCACGGGGACCGGTGGGTCTCCCCACAGCGGCCGTGGCCCGGAGCCCGGGGCCCGCTCCAGCCTCAGGCGTCGCTCCCGGGGCCGGCGCAGCGGCGTCTCCGGCGGCCAGCGGCCGCGGCCCCGGCGGGCCAGGCGGCGGCCCGTGCGATCGAGGGCGCGCCGAGGCACGGGACGGGCCTCGTGCCGCCAGCGCCTGCAGGCGGCCACAGCCTCCCGCGGGCGGCCACTCGCCTCGAGCGCCAGGGCCAGGCGGGCGGCGACCTCGCCCGCGTGGGTCGCGCCGGCCTCCAGCAGGGCTTGATAGAGCGAAGTCGCACGCGCGACCTCGCCCTGGCGCTCCAGCACGCGGCAGGCTTCGACGAGGCGCCGCTCGTAGCGACGCCGGGCGCTGAGGCGGCGCCGCCAGCTCGGACCAGGCTCCAGGGCCCGCAGGGCCTCCAGCAGGTCCTCCGGCGGCGTGTCCGCCGGGATCGGCCGGGACCACCGCAGCAGGGCGGCCCGCGTGGAGAAGGCGCCCGGGCCCCCGGTCGGCTCGTAGGGCGCCCAGCGCACGTGTCCCAGGCGCTCCAGCACCCACACCGAGCGGTCCTGCCAGCGGTCCTGGAAGCAGAGGGTCTCGAGGCGTCTGAGCAGCCCCCCGCCCGCCACCCGGATGACCGGCTCCTCCGACCAGGTCGGCCCGCCCCGCAGGCGGGCCTCCAGCTCCGCCCGGCGTCCGCCCCGGGGCAGCCCCAGGCGCCGGCAGGCCGCCTCGAGCTCCACGACCGTGTAGCAGACCAGGCGCTGGTCCTGGGGCACCGAGACGTGCACGAGGTCCAGCCCGGCGAGGCGGGCGAGGGCCCCGGGCACGTCGGTGACGCCGGCGACCTCCAGGGCCCGCACACGCCAGGCGCCGCGCTTCCGGCCCACCAGCCGCGCCCAGAGACGGCCAGGCTCCCCGTCCAGGGCCTGGATGCGGCGAGCCAGGACCACCTCCCCCGCCGCCAGGAGGTGGCCGTGCAGCCCGAGGGCGCCGGTCACCACCGCTTGCACGTCGGACAGGGCCCAGTCGCGTTCTCCCACGGTCGTCACCTTATCGCCGAGGACCCCCGGTTACTGTCCGCCCCCCTGGAGGAGGCATGTCGACACCGGCCCGGTCCCGGCGAACCAAGATCGTCGCCACCATCGGTCCCGCGAGCCGCCGGCCGGGCGTGCTGCGGCGGCTCATCGAGATCGGGGTCGACGTCTGCCGCATCAACTGCTCGCACGGCGACCCGGACTCCATCCGGGCGGACGTGGCCAACATCCGCCGGCAGGCCGACGCCACCTCCCATCCCGTGTCGATCCTCCTGGACCTCCAGGGGCCCAAGATCCGCACGGGCCGCATCGACCCGCCGCTGTCGCTGGCCTCGGGAGACCTCCTGGAGATCCGAGCCGACTCGGAGCAGGAGGGCGCGGCCACGGGCGTGGGGCGCTTCGTCTGCGGCACCACCTATGCCGAGCTCCCACAGGACGTGAAGCCCGAAGACCGCGTGCTCTTCGCCGACGGGGCCCTGGCAGGCCAGGTGGTGAGCGTGCACGCCGACGCGGAGCCCGACTCCGTGGTCGTGCGCATCGAGCAAGGTGGCGCCCTGGGGTCCCACAAGGGCATCAACCTGCCCGGTGTGGAGATCTCGGCGCCTTCGCTGACCGAGCGGGACCGCGGCGACCTGGCGGCCGGTGCCGCGGCGGGGGTCGACTACGTCGCCCTGTCGTTCGTGCGACGGGCTCGGGACGTGCTGGCCCTCAAGGAGGCCCTGCGCGAGGTCGGCCACCCCGACCTGCCGGTGGTGGCCAAGATCGAGAAGCCCGAGGCCCTGGACAACCTCCACGCCATCCTCACCACCGTGGACGGCATCATGGTGGCCCGCGGCGACCTCGGCGTCGAGGTGCCGCTGGAGACCGTGCCGATCCACCAGAAGCGCCTGCTGCAGGCCGCCAACGCAGCGGGTGTGCTGTCGATCACGGCCACCCAGATGCTGGACTCGATGGAGCGCAACCCCCGCCCGACCCGGGCGGAGACCACGGACGTGGCGAACGCGATCCTCGACGGCACCGACGCCGTGATGCTCTCCGGCGAGACCGCCGTGGGCGAGCACCCGCTGGCCGCCGTGGGCGTGATGGACCGCATCGCCCGTGAGGTGGAGCGCTCCCCGTGGTTCCGCCCGCCCGGCGACGACGAGCTCCCCCTGGCAGCCGGCTCCAGCCAGACGGTCATCCGCGCCGCCTGCCTGGCCTCCTCGGAGACCGGCCGTCCCCTGGTGGTCTTCACCGCCTCCGGCTACTCGGCCATCCAGGCCTCGAAGTACCGTCCCCGCGGCGCGATCTATGCCCTCGCCCCCTCGGCGACGGTCCGCGACCGCCTCGCCATGGCCTGGGGCATCACGCCGATCCAGATCCCCGTCGTGCGCAGCACCGATGAGCTGCTGTCCCTGGGCGAGCAGGCGCTGCTCGAGGGGGGCTACCTGGATCGAGGCGTGGAGATCGTGCTGCTGGCAGGCCACAGCCTCGCCCGCGGGGCGACCAACATGATGAAGGTGCACGTGCTCGGCGCCGAGTAGGCGCGCTCACAGCGGCGTTCAGAGGTCCTGGTTCTCCGCCGTGCAGGCCTGCTGCCCGCAGGGGTGCACGATCTCGCCCGACCTGAGGAACCGCAGGGTCTGGTAGCGCACCGACTCCCAGGTCCTGGGCTCGGTGTGGGAGCCGACGTTCTCCGCCGGACGGTTCTCCTCGGGCGGGTGCTCCAGCAGCGGGTCGAACTGGGTCGCCCCCGGGCCGACTCCGGGCATGTCGGTGACCCCCACCGCGGCGGGCAGGTAGGAAGCCGGCTGGAACAGCGGCCAGCCCGTGGACCTCAGCAGCAGCTCCGTGGCCAGGTTGGTGACGGTGTCGTCGCCGACGGCCATCTGGAGCAGGTCGGAGCGGCCGGAGAGATCGCCGGCGTAGCCGGAGGAGTCCACCGGGTCCCAGAAGAGCTGGGACAGGGCGTAGAGGTGCTGCCGGTCTTCGGGCTCCTCGATGGCCAGCGCCAGGATCGGCTCGAAGGTCACCCAGGCCGAGGAGCGCTCGAGCATCATCGACCAGGCGGCGCCGCCGACGTGGTAGACGGCGCGGTCGATCCGGTCGCTGTTGGCCTGCACCACCGCCCCCAGGGTCCCGCCGAGGGAGATGCCATACCAGCTCACCGCGTCCCGGTCCGGCAGGCCCTCGAGGAGCGGGTCGGCGAGCAGCTCGCCGTCCTGGACGAAGCTCACCAGCGACAGGGCGTTGACCACCCCCTGTGCCGCCCGCTCGGTGAGCTCGTTGAAGCGCCCGAAGTCGCCCGCGACCTCGATGCCGTGGAGCCGGTCGTCGGTGGTCAGGCCCCGCCAGGTGGTCGCCACGGCGATGGCACCGAGGTCGTTGAGCAGCGCGATCACGCCGTGGGCATCGCCGTCGTCGTCGAGGAACTTGTTCGGATCGGCGAGCAGGCCGTGGCCAAACACGAGCACCGGCACGGTCCCCGGCTCGGCATGGCGCACGGTCTCCGGCAGGTAGACGAAGAGCTCGACCTCGACCGCTCCCGTGGTGGAGGCCACGCCGTCCTCGTCGAGGTCCAGCTCCAGGTCGTCCACCAGGAAGTCGGTGCCCGTGAAGGAGCCTTCGAGCCGCTTCCAGATCCCGGGGGCGATGTCGGACCCGGCGTCCACGTCGAGCACCGTGTCGAACCGCCAGGCCTCGGGCACCGGCAGGTCCGCCAGCATGCCCCGCAGGGTGCGGGTCCCGTCGCCGATCGGGAAGTCCCAGGCCAGGGCGATGTCCTCCGCCCCGAAGCCCAGGCCGAGCCCATCGAGGTCCGCCAGCAGCTCCCGGTAGTGATCGGGCCAGGCGCCCTCGGCGTCGACCACGTCCTGGAAGGCGTCCGGTCGTGGCGCCGCGTCGTCCAGGACCACCACGGCGACCCGGTGGCCGACCGGCATCGCCTTCAGCGGCCGCACGAGCAGGGTCGGGTCCCCGTCGGCGACCGCGTCGGGGTGGGCATCCAGCTCGGCGAACATCGGCAGCTCGGTGCCGGTGTCGAGGTCGACCAGCCGAACGGATCCGGGTGTGCCGACCTGATCGGCACCCGGCAGCGCCGCCGCGTCCACCCCTTCGAGCTGGACCGCCGCGGTCTGGACCGGCGAGAAGCCGGTGCGCCAGGCCAGGCGCTCGGTCGGCAGCGGCGTCGAGCCCTCGGGGAGGGCGAGCTCGGACGAGGGAATGGCGAGGTGCCCGTCCTCGACGAGGTGCGCCGAGGGGAAGGGCCAGCTCAGCCCCTGCCCCAGCAGACCGGTGGTGGGGTCGAGCTCCGGCCGGTCTCCGTCACAGCCCCAGAGCGCGACCACGAGCGTTCCGAGCACCACGCGCTCCTCCTGCGGCCGCGGCGGGATCCGGGGCGCACCCCGCCAGCGTAGCCCGCCTCTCGTCCGTCCGAAACCGCGAGCCCCGCTGGCCGATCCGAACTGGCATGATCGGCCGCCGCGCCCAGGATGGCCACCGGACCCATGTCGCACGCTCCTCCCACCCCACCGCAGCTCGAGGTGAGCGAGGCGGCGGAGGTGCTGCGCTCGGCTCGACGAGACAGTGCGCTGTTTCTGACCTGCGAGCACGCGAGCAACCGGGTCCCGGAGCCCCTGACCATCCAGGAGGCGGACCGGCCCTGGCTGGAGACCCACTGGGCGCTGGACATCGGGGCCGCGGCGGTGACGAGGGAGCTGGCGCTCGCCACCGGCAGCTCCGCCGTGCTCTCCCGCGTCTCCCGTCTCGTCTGCGACGTCAACCGACTCCCGACGGACCACACCTGGATCCGGGAGGAGGTCGATGGCCACAGCATCAGCTTCAACCGGGGCCTCGACGGTGCCGAGAGCCGGCGACGACTCGTGCACCACCACCACGCCTTCCACCGGGTGCTGAGCGACGTGCTCGCCGAGCGCGTGGGCAAAGGTCGGCCCCCCTGGCTGCTCTCCATCCACAGCTTCACCTCGGTCTACGAGGGCGTGTCGAGGGAGATGGACGTCGGTGTGCTCTTCGACGACTACGTCACCCCGGCGGTCGAGCTGTCCCGGCGCCTGCAGGCCCAGGGCCTGACCGTGGCCCTGAACGAGCCCTACTCCGGTCTCCACGGCCTGATCTACAGCGCCAACCGCCATGGTCGGGCCTTCGGCCTCCCCTACCTGGAGATGGAGATCCGCAACGACCTGATCGACAGCGAAGCGGGTGTCGAGCGCGTTACTTCGGCGCTTCTGGCGGGACTGGAGGGCTTCGAGGTGGATCCACACTGGATGTAAACATCCAGTGACATTGCGTCTCTTCGCACCCGCAGCGCTCGAGGTGTTCCTGGCAGGGTGGAACGTCGCAGGTGCTCATGAAGCCCTCGGCTGCAGAGCGGGGGAGACAGACCTCTCCCGAGCACCCCGCAGGCACGCAGTCCGCATCGCTGGCGCACTCGCCGGGCTCTTCGGGCCCCTCCAGGCGGCTTCGATTCTGCTCGTGACAGGTCTCCGCCGAGGCGGGCTCGTGCTGCGGGACCTCCACGACCGGCGGCGGCCGCTCGATCGACGGAGCCTGCGAACAGGCGATTAGCAGGCCGACTATCACCGCCAGGAGACTACCACCGGACCTCTTCCCAGGGCGCTCGGAGGCTCTTGCACGCGACCCGCCCGGGTCGTTATCAGCGGCGGCCACGGTGCAGATCGCACCTCTGGAGGATGCATGCTGGTGCGCAGAGCGGCCACCAGGAAGGGCCGCTGGATCCTGGGATCCACCGCCCTTGCCATCACCACGCTGTCGGGTTGCGAGAGCTGGAGCTCGATGCCCCAGGGAGCCGATGTCGACGCCTTTCCGATGACGGAGCACTCGCTGCTCCCGCCGGAGGACGGCGAGCGCGTCTCGATGGGGATCGACAGGCAGCCGGTCGACACCCAGCCGATCACCTTCGACCACTCGATCCATGCCGGCGCCATCGACAGCGGCGGCATGGCCATGGACTGCCAGTACTGCCACAGCTCGGCGCGGCGCAGCATCCACGCGGGCGTCCCGGCGCTGGAGGTCTGCTGGAACTGCCACAAGATGGTCGACGCGACGGACAGGCCAGAGCTGTTGAAGCTCAAGGACTACTGGGAGCGCGAGGAGAGCCCGCCCTGGATCAAGGTCCACGACGCGCCGGACTACGTCCACTTCGCCCACTACGCCCACGTGGACGCGGGCATCGCCTGCGGGGAGTGCCACGGCCCCATGGAGACCCGGACGGTCGCCGAGCGGGACGAGGACATGACCATGCTGATGGGCTGGTGCCTCGACTGCCACCAGAACCACTCCTCCGTCGACGAGAACTACGGTGCCAGCGCGTCTCTGCGCCGCGCCGAGCTCAAGGACTGCTACACCTGCCACCGCTGACGCGGGGGACTCCAATGGCTTCCATCAACCGGCGCGACTTCTTCAAGACCGTCGGCGTCTCCGGCGCCGCGAGCCTCGTCGCCTGTGATCCCAAGGTCCCGGTGGAGAACGTGCTGCCCTACGTGGTGCAGCCCGACGAGATCCTCCCCGGTGTCCCCACCTACTACGCCACGGCCTGCGACGGCTGTGCGGCCTCCTGTGGCGTCATCGCCAAGAACCGGGAGGGCCGCATCGTCAACCTCCAGGGCAACCCGGACACGCCTCTGAACGGCGACGCCCTGTGCGTGCGCGGGCTGGCGGGGCTGGAGGACCTCTACGACGCGGACCGTCTCCGTCACCCCGTCCAGGGCCACGAGGCCCGGACCTGGGACGAGGCGATCGCCGCCCTGGGCGGCAAGGTGGCCGCGAGCCAGGGGAGCGACCGCGTCCGCTGGCTGGGGCGGTACCGGACCGGCTCGCTCGCCCGCCTGATCTCCGACTTCGTCGGCGGGGCTGGCGGCAGGACCACGCACTGGGAGCCCCTCGGCTACGAGGCCCTCGCGGCGGCGAGCGCCGCCGCCTTCGGCACGGTCGGCGCCCCCCGCTACGTGCTCGACGAAGCGCACACCATCGTCTCCTTCGGGGCGGACTTCCTCCACACCTGGCTGGCGCCCGTCGACCACGGCCGCGGCTGGGGGGTCGCGCGGGATCCGGCCCAGGGCGGCTTCGTGGCCGAGTTCGTGGCCATCGAGCCCCGCGTCTCCAACACCTCGGCCCGCGCCGACACCTGGTGGGCCACCCGCCCCGGCGCCGAGGTCCAGGCGGCCTTCGCCCTGCTCAAGCTCGTCAGCGACCGCGTCAAGACGCCGGCCCCGGTCGAGGCCTACCTGGCCACGATCAACGCCCGGGACGCCGCCGACGCCGCGGGCGTGAGCCTGGAGGACCTCGAGAAGCTGGCGGGCCGCCTCGTGGCCCAGCCCTCGGTGGTCTTCCCCGGCGGCGTGACGACGGCTGGGGCCCACTCCGGCCACCTGGCGCTGGCGACCCTGCTCATCAACGCCCTGGCCGGCAACCTCGGCCGCACGGTGCGCCTCGACACCCGCCTCGGCCAGGTCGATGCCTGGTCCGACGTGGAGGCCCTGCTCCAGGACTGCCGCGACGGCAAGGTCAACGTGCTCTTCATCGACGACCTCGACCCGGTCTTCAGCCTGCCCGCCGACGCCGACGTGGCCGGTGCGTTGGCCAAGGTCCGCACCCTCGTCGTCTTCGCCAACTCGGCGCCCGAGGGGCTGCCGGACCACGCCTGGGTCCTGCCGCCGGGCACCGCCTACGAGACCTGGGGCGACGCGGAGCCCGTGGTGGGCGTGCACGTCCTGTCGCAGGCGGTGAACCTGCCGGTCCACGACACCCTGGGAGTCGGCGACGCGCTGCTCGAGCTGGCCCGCAAGGCCGGCCTGAAGGAGCCCGTGGCGGTGACCGACGCCGAGGAGGCGGCCGAAGAGGCGCCCGAAGGCGAGGAGGTCGCGGAGGTCGCGACGCCGACCGTCGCCGGCAAGGAGGCCCACCACGACTTCGAGGCCTGGGACTTCCAGCGCTACGTCGCCGGTCGCTGGTACAGGGAGCTCTACCCCCAGAGCGGCAGCTCGGCCGACTTCAAGACCTGGTGGGCCGACTGCCTCCAGCGCGGCGGCTGGTTCGTCGGTCCGATGGCGCCGGTGCCCGCGCTCCAGGCCACGCTGCCCGAGCCGCCGGCCGCCATCGAAGCCGTCGGGGGCGACAAGGCCCTGCTGCTCTTCCCCCACGCGATGCTCTTCGACGGGCGCGGCGCCAACAAGCCGCTGCTCCAGGAGGTCCCCGATCCGCTCTCCGGCTACGCCTGGGGCACCTGGGCCGAGCTCTCGCCCGGGCACGCGGCGTCGCTGGGCGTCACCTCCGACGACAGCGTCACGGTCACGACGGCCGCCGGCACCCTGGAGCTCGGTGTGCGCATCTCCAAGGGCATGCGCGACGACACCGTGGCGATCCCGATCGGCAACGGCCACGAGGCCGGAAACCGCTACGCCAGGGGCCGCGGTGCCAACCCCGTCGGCCTGATCGCCAAGGGCCGGGACGAGCTGTCCGGCGCCTTCGCCTGGCTCGGGACCTCCGCCGGTGTCCGCCGGGGCACGCAGCCCAACCCGCTCTACGACCTGAAGGGCTCCGAGGACATGGACGGACGCCCGGTGGCGCTGGTGGCCAACGTCGCCGAGGTGCTGAAGACCAAGGGCCACGGCGAGCGGGCCAGCCTGGTCGAGAACCTGTCGATCCCCGAGGACCCCCGCCTCGTGGCCGCGGGCATCCACGACATGTACCCGGAGCCGGAGCACCCCACCTACCGCTTCGCGATGTCCATCGATCTGGACGGCTGCATCGGCTGCGGCGCCTGCGAGGTGGCCTGCTACACCGAGAACAACGTGCCGGTGGTCGGACCCAAGCAGCAGAACCGGGGTCGCCACATGGGCTGGATCCGCCTGGACCGGTTCTGGGAGGGCGAAGGCGAGCACCCCGACGTGCGCTTCGCCCCGGTGATGTGCCAGCACTGCTCGCACGCCCCCTGCGAGGGCGTCTGCCCGGTCCTGGCGACCTACCACAACCTCGATGGCCTCAACGCCATGATCTACAACCGGTGCGTCGGCACCCGGTACTGCTCCAACAACTGCCCCTACAGCGCCCGGCGGTTCAACTACCACAGCTTCCGCTGGCCCGAGGCCTACGAGCCGATGCTGAACCCGGACGTCTCCACCCGGGAGATGGGCGTGATGGAGAAGTGCAGCTTCTGCGTGCAGCGGCTGCGCTACGCCAAGAGCGAGTACCGCAGCCAGGGCGAGACGATCCCCGCGTCGGAGCTGCACCACATCACGGCCTGCGCCCAGGCCTGCCCCACCAACGCCATCACCTTCGGCAACCTCAAGGACTCCCACTCCCCGGTGGCCGAAGCCTGGCAGGACCCCCGCTCCTACACCCTGTTCGGTGAGCTCAACGCCAAGCCCGGTGTGAACTACCTCGGCAAGCTGACCTTCCAGGAGGTCGGTGGCGCCCACCACGGCGGCGGCCACGCCTCCTCCGACGAATCCCACGGCGACGGCGGCGAGTCCGCCGGTGCCCACCACTAGGAAGCCACCCGATGTCTTCCCTCTCCTACGCGGCGGTCACTCGTGAGGTGCTCCGCCCGATGTTCAAGCCGACGGTGCTCTGGTTCGCCGCGCTGGGTGTGGCGCTCTCCGCGCTCACCCTCGGTGGCTACGCCTGGTACACCCAGCTCAGCGAAGGGCTGGGGGCAGCCGGCTACCACTCCCCGGTCATGTGGGGCGTGTACATCACGACCTTCGTGTTCTGGATCGGTATCGGTCACGCCGGCACCCTGATCTCGGCGATCCTCTTCCTGCTGCGGGCTCCCTGGCGGACCGGGGTCTACCGGGCGTCGGAGGCGATGACGGTCTTCGCCGTCATGACCGCCGGGCTGTTCCCGATCCTGCACGCGGGGCGGTGCTGGTACGCCTACTGGCTCTTCCCCTACCCCAACCAGCGGGAGCTCTGGCCGAACTTCAAGTCCCCGCTGGTGTGGGACGTCTTCGCCATCTCGACCTACTTCACCATCTCGCTCGTCTTCTTCTACATCGGCCTCATCCCCGACATGGCCTCGGTCCGGGACTCCAGCCGCGGCTTCATCAAGAAGGTCTACAACCTGCTCTGCCTCGGGTGGCGGGGCACCGACAACCAGTGGCACCACTACCTGGCGGCCTACGGCTTCTTCGCGGCCCTGGCCACGCCGCTGGTGCTGTCGGTGCACAGCGTCGTCTCCTGGGACTTCGCGATGGCGGACACGGCCGGCTGGCACTCCACCATCTTCCCGCCGTACTTCGTCGCCGGCGCCATCTTCAGCGGCTGCGCGATGGTGCTCACCCTGCTGATCCCGATGCGGTACCTCTTCGACTGGAAGGAGTACCTCAACCTGTGGCACTTCGAGCGCCTGGCCCAGATGTGCCTGCTCACCGGCAACATCCTCGCCTACGCCTACCTGATCGAGCTCTTCGTCGCCTGGTACTCGGACAACCCGTATGAGTGGGGCATCTTCTACTACCGGCCCACGGGTGACTACTGGTGGGTCTACTGGATGATGTTCACCTGCAACTGCATCATCCCGCAGCTCTGGTGGTTCAAGCGCTTCCGCACGAACATCGTCACCCTGTTCGCCATCTCGATCGTCATCAACATCGGGATGTGGTTCGAGCGCTTCAACATCATCGCCAGCTCGCTGGCCCACATGTTCGACCCCGGCGCCTGGGTCTACTACCTCCCGAACCACATCGAGATCTCCATCTTGATCGGCTCGTTCGGGTTCTTCTTCACCTGGTTCCTGCTGTTCGTGAAGGTCATGCCGAGCGTGGCCATCGCGGAGATCAAGGAAGCCATGATCCCGCCCATGAAGGACCAGGAGGCCGCGTGATGACCGCCAACGTGAAGGCCGTCTTCGGCCACCTCGATGCCCTGGTCAACGGCATCGACCGGGTCAAGAAGGCCGGCTTCGGCGACCGGATGGTCGTCAGCACCCCGATGCCCCGACACGACGTCGAGGAGGCGATCTACGAGGGTCGCCCGAGCCCCGTGCGGTGGTGGACCCTGGCCGGCGGCATCGCCGGCGCCACCTTCGGCTTCTCGATCTCCGCGCTCACGGGCGTCGACTGGCCGATGGTCCTGCCCGGCGGCAAGCCGATCGTGTCCATCCCGCCCTACATCGTGCTGACCTTCGAGTGCATGGTCCTCTGGGGTGGCCTGGCCACCCTGTTGGGCCTCATCTTCCACTGTCGCCTGCCGTCGTTCGGCCTGCCCGTCGAGCTGGAGGACCCCCGCTATGGCGACGACAAGTTCGGCATCCTGGTGCAGGGCGTCGATGCCAACGCACGGGAGGAGCTGAGTCAGCTCCTGGAGGACGTCGGCGCCATCGAGGTCATCGATGGCGGCGCCACGGAGGCCGCACATGCCTAGTCCGCCGCTCAAGCACGCCATCGCCATCGGCGGCCTGCTGGTCGTCCTCTTCGGCTACCTCGGCTGGGCCTTCACCCACTACACCCTGGGCTACCCCTACCAGTGGTGGCTCACCGACATGATGGACGGCCAGAACATCAAGGCCTACGAGTCCACCATGGCCCAGGTGCCGGAGGGCGCGGTCTCCCGGAACCGCTACGTGCCCAACGCCGACCGCATGACGCCCGAGGGCAAGGCCCTCGCCAACCCCTACGCCGTCGACGACGACCTGCTCGCCACCGGCGAGTGGGCCTACCAGGTCTGGTGCGCTCCCTGCCACAACCCGGACGCCCTGGGCATGGGTCCCGTGACCCAGAACGACCCGGCCAACGGCAAGAAGCGCTTCATGATGCCCGGCCTCGCCCTGGCCGGCCCGGCCGGCGTCGCCAAGGCCCGGTCCGATGGCTACCTCTACCTGACCATCCGCAACGGCGGCGCCATCATGCCCGGCTACGACTGGGCCATGGAGGACCGGGAGATGTGGGCGATCGTCGCCTGGATCCGCACCCTCGACGGCGCCGCGGCGCCTGCCCCGAAGGCCACACCATGAGCGCACACAGCAGCTTCCACCCGGAGCACCACCACGCCCCCCGGCCGGCGCCGAAGCGGCTCGGCCAGGTCTCGCTCCTGTTGATCGCGATCGGCGTGGTCTCGCTCTTCGGGGGCTTCGCCCTGGGCCCGGACCAGGTGCTGCGGACCCGCGGCGTCATCGTGGTCAACCTCGCCTACTTCATGGGCGTGTCGATGGGCGGGCTGGTGCTGGCCGCGGTGATGCACATCACCTGGGCCCGCTGGGGCCGGCCCGTCAAGCGCATCGCCGAGTCCTTCGTGCTGGCGATGCCGGTCTTCTGGCTGGTGCTGGTGGCCTTCATCGTGCTGCTGGGCGGGCTGGAGATCTACGAGTGGTACACCCACCCGGAGACTCTGCACGGCCACAAGTCGGTGTACCTGACGGCGCCCTTCTTCAGCGCCCGGATGATCGGCGGCATCGGCCTGATGACGCTCTTCGGCCTGCTGTTCTGGCGCAACTCCGTCCGCGCCGACGTCGGCGTGGCCGCCCGCACCGTGGGCGACACAGCGCCGGCCTGGTGGGGCCGGATCGCCGCCAACTGGCAGGGCGACGAGGCCGAGGCCGAGACCACCTGGCGCAAGAACCACGTGATCTCGCCGATCATCGTCGCCCTCTACGCCGTCATCTGGTCGATGGTCGCCTTCGACCTGGTGATGAGCCTGGCACCGCACTGGTACGCCAACATGTTCGGCGCCTGGTACTTCGCGGCCTGCTTCTGGCTCGGCCTGATCTGGACCGGCCTGGTCACGCTGGGATGCCGCGGGTGGCTGGGCATCGGCCACCTCACCACGCCGACGCTCTTCCACGACCTGGGCAAGCTGGTCTTCGCCTTCTGCGTCTTCTGGACCTACCTCTTCTACGCCCAGCTCCTGCCGATCTGGTACGGCAACATGACGGAGGAGATCGGCTTCCTGATGGTCCGGTTCGCCCTGGACCCCTGGAGCGATCTGTCCAAGGTCGTCGGCGCGATGTGCTTCTTCATCCCCTTCGTCACGCTGCTCTCCCGCGGCGTGAAGAAGATGCCGGCCGCCTTCTTCGGCGTCCTCACCTTCGTCGCCGTGGGCATCTGGCTCGACTTCTTCCTGCTGGTCATGCCCAGCATCTGGATGCACGAGACCCTGCCGCTGGGCCCGATCGAGCTCGGTGTGACGGCTGGCTTCCTGGGGGCCTTCCTCTACGTCGTGCAGCGGGCGCTGTCCTCGGTGCCCGCGGTGCCGTTCAGCGACCGGTGCATGTTCCCCGATCCGCGGCACGTGCACGTGCACGCGGACCAGGCGGCGAAGTAGGGATGTTCAGCAGGCGAGCTGTCATGGACCCGCGCCACCCCCAAAAAAAAC
>CAZCVP010000064.1:7106-12426 GCA_964501915.1 uncultured Enterobacterales bacterium | reverse complement strand
CCCGCCGTCGACGAGGTGGTGGGGGTGCGGTCGGACACGAGGGGCGCTGGACAGCGCACGCGGACCGAAGTCGGCGGGTCGAGACTCATCCAGGGGACTTCGGTCCGCGAAAGACAGCGAGATGGACCGGAGTCGGGGGGTCGAGGCTCGACTCCGGGACTTCGGTCCGCCATCGGGTCTGTGGGCGGACCGAAGTCGGGTGGTCGAGACTCATCCAGGGGACTTCGGTCCGCCCAGCGCCGGAGCCCTGGCGAGCCCCTCCAGGCCTGATGGCAACCGGAGCGTCATTCGTGCCGAGGTCGTCTAGGAGAACCCCCTCCGCAGCGCCTGCGCCCGCTGGTAGCCCTCCCGGAATTCACCGCGGTTCGGCGCCAGCTCCAGGGCCTTGGACCAGCACATGTTGGCCTCCCGGTAGTCCTTCTTCATGATCGCCATCTCGCCCTTCTTGCTCAGCAGCTCGGCGGACTGGACGATCATCGAGGCCTCGATGACCTCCTCGCGGTAGGCGCGGCGACGTGCCCGATCGCGCAGCAGCTCGTGGGCGGCCTCCAGGCTCTGCTTGATGGCGGACAGGCCGCGCTCCAGCTTGGGCGTGAGGTCGTGGTAGCTGGCGGGGTCGAACTCCTTGGTCAGCTTGCGGTGGGCCGCCTCGACCTCGTCGTCGAGGCAGATCCAGTGGACCTCCAGCACGTCGAAGTGGTTCGACTTGGTGAGGCCCTGGGCCTTGCTGACGATGCGCTGGCTGATGCGGGCGATGTAGCGCTCAAGGTCCTCGCTCTCGCCGAAGTCGAGGAAGCGCAGCTCGTTGAGCGCCCAGATGGCGATCGCCGTCTCCTGGCGCGACAAGGGACTCACGCTGAACAGCTCCCGCAGCCGCCAGGAGGTGCCCTTGACGACGCCGATGAGCTTGACCTCGTTGGGCTTGAGCTTCAGCTCATCGAGGATCGACTCGACGCCCTTGCGGATGGCCACGTAGCGGTCCAACAGCGGCTTCTGCGCCTTGTAGAGCTCGTCGAGCCGCAGACCCCGCCCGTGCTCCTTGAGCGCCCGATACAGCAGCGCCGGCACCCGCAGCGGCGGGTTGACGAAGGGCTGCGGCAGGCGCTCGAGGCTGTGGAAGCCCCAGACCCCGTCCCGCTCGCGCATGACGCGCTGGAGCACGAACTCCACCTGCTTCTGGAGCACCATCACGAGCTGGCCGTAGTTGATCACGCCCATCTCGATCATCGCCTCGCCCTGGCGCACGCCGGTGTCGCGCATGATCTTCAGGCTCTCGGCGAGCTGCTCCTTGGCCAGGTTGCCGGACCGGAACAGCAGGACGCCGAGGACCTCTTCCTGATCCATGGGGTCGGACCGCCAGCCCACGGGGCCACCCTTGTACCAGAAGCCGAACTTGCGCTGCCCGTCCTCCTTGACGATGGTCAGCAACCCGGTGGCACGTTCGACCGCCAGCTTGACGAAGGCATCGCGGAGGGAGCGGTCGGCCAGGTCACCGGACAGGTCGGGGTCGCGGTCGCCGAGCTCCGGCAGCATCAGCCCGCGGGGACGGGCGCCCTGGGCGGCGGGCACCGCCTGCTGCGGGGCCGACGCCGCGGCGCCTCCCGCGGCCGGTACGTCGCGGTAGATGATCTGTGGCGGAGGGGGCTCGGGGATGGTCGCCGGGTCGACGAGCTGACCCGACTCCATCAGCCAGGCCTTCACCTCGTCGAGGAAGGCGAAGTAGCCGTCGAGCTTGGCCTGCACGTCGTCCGGGGTCTCGATGAGGCGGACGCCGGTGCCCCCGTCGGGGGTGGTGTGCACGACCTGGGCGTTGAAGGGGCCGATCCGTCCGGCCACCGGGATCACCAGGTCGAGCCGGAATTCCTTGGCCAGCTCACCGTCCGCGGTCCCCGGAGGCAGGAAGGCGGCCCCTTCGCTGAGGGTCTCCCTCCAGGTCCTGAGGAAGTCGACCAGGCTGGCGAAGTGCAGCGTTGCGGAGCGAACGGCCATGGCCTCAGCCTACCGCATCGGGCCCCACCGACCCTCTGCCAGGGCCTGGGTCACGCCGACCTTGCCGGAGCCGTCGGGGAGGTCGACCACGTACGCCGGCAGGGCCACGCCCGAGACCCGTGCCGCGAGCGCCTGGTGCAGCGCGAGGCCGTCCGACAGCGACAGGCGGAAGTGGGCGTTGCCCTGCACCCGATCCGGGTGGTGGAGGTAGTAGGGCTTGACCCGCAGCCCGACGAGTGCCTCGCACAGCGCGACCAGGGTGTCGACGTCGTCGTTGACACCCCGGAGCAGGACCGACTGGTTCAGCACCGGGATCCCGGCCCCGACGAGGCGGGACAGGGCCTCCCGGACGGGCGGGCTCAGCTCGCGCGGGTGGTTGGCGTGCACCACGACCCAGAGGTTGGCGCTGGTCGAGAGGGTCTCCACCAGGGCCTCGCTCACCCGCTCCGGCCAGGTGATCGGGGCCCGGGTGTGGATGCGCACCACGTCCATCGAGCGGGAGAGGCGCCGCACCAGCGGCAACAGGCGGGCGTCGCCGAGGGCGAGCGGGTCTCCGCCGCTGAGGATGACCTCCCGAGCCCCGGAGGTCTCGCAGTAGCGCAGGGCACGCTCCAGCTCGGCGGGGGTCGGGTCGGTGGCCTGGGTGGGGCGGTGGTTCCGCCGGAAGCAGTAGCGACAGTAGAGGTGGCAGCGCTTCGTCAGCAGCAGCAGCACCCGGTCGGGGTGCTTGCGCACGACCCAGGGATCGGGGCTCTTCGCCGCGTCCCCCACGGGATCGACCCGGTCCTCGGGGTGGACCTGGAGCTCCTCTGGGGCGGGCAGGGCCTGGAGCGCCAGCGGATCCGCCGGGTCGGTCGGTTCGATGCGCTCGAACCAGCCGCGGGGGATGCGCACGTCGAAGAGCGCCGAGGCCAGGCGCCAGGTCCCTTCGGAGAGCCAGGCCAGGCGAGCCAGCGCCTCCGGGCGACCGACGACGGGCGTTGGAGCCCGGCCCGAGCCGCCAGGATAGGAAGTCTGCGACTTCATCGACACAGGGAGCTCACGACCCATGGGCCTCACATATCAGACCTCGGATTTTCGCAACGGCCTCAAGGTTGAGCTCGATGGCGTCCCCTTCGTGATGGTCTACTTCCAGTTCGTCAAGCCGGGCAAGGGAACCGCGTTCACGCGCACCAAGCTCAAGAACCTGATCACGGGCGCCGTGCTGGAGCGGACCTTCCGCACCGGCGAGACCTTGCCCCGGGCCGACGTCGAAGAGTCGCCGATGCAGTACATGTACCAGGACGGCGACCTCTACTTCTTCATGGACATGGAGAGCTACGAGCAGGTCGGCATCCACACCGACCTGCTGGGCAACGACGCCGAGTACCTGATCGACAACCTCGAGGTGAAGGTGCTGGTGTTCAAGGGCCGGCCGGTCAACATCGAGCTGCCGAACTTCGTCGAGGACGAGATCAGCTACTGCGAGCCCGGCGTGAAGGGCAACACCGCCCAGGGCGCGACCAAGCCCGCCACCCTCTCCTGTGGCAAGACGGTCAACGTGCCGCTGTTCATCGAGCAGGGCGAGCGCATCCGGGTCGACACCCGCACCCACTCCTACGTGTCCCGGGTGAAGTGACCGACCTGGACCCGCTCCTGTTGCGCCTGCGGGCGCGACTGCTCCACCGAACCCGGACCTGGCTCCACGACCAGGGCTTCCTCGAGGTCGAGGTGCCCGTGCGCGTCCGCTCGCCGGCCCTGGAGGAGCACCTGGAGGCCTTCGCCGTCGGCGACATGTGGCTCCACACCTCCCCGGAGTTCGCCCTGAAGCGTGTCGTCGCGGTCGGGCTCGGGCGGGTCTACGCGCTCGGCCCCTGCTTCCGGGACGAGGAGAGGGGACCGGAGCACGCCGCCGAGTTCACGATGCTCGAGTGGTATCGGGTGGGCACGAACTACCGCGGCATCGCCAGCGACCTCGAGTCCCTCCTGGCGGCGCTCGGCGAGGAGGTCGGGGTCGAGGTGCCCGCCTTCGAGGACCTCACCTGGCACGAAGCCTGGCGCCGCCACGCGGGGGTCACCGTGCCCGAGGAGACGGTGGAGGTCTTCCGCGGGTGGGTCGACCACGTCGAGCCCCGGCTGCAGGGCCCGACGCGGATCTGGGACTACCCCGCCGACCAGGCCGCGTTCTCCGTCGTCCGCGGTGAGGTGGCGGAGCGCTTCGAGCTCTACTGGCAGGGCCTGGAGCTGGCGAACGCCTTCACCGAGCTCCGGGATCCCGACGAGCTACGGTCGCGGTGGCAGGCCTCGAACGCCGCCCGGGAGATGGCGGGACGGACGCCCTACCCGGTCGACGAGCGGCTCGTCGAAGCGGTCTCCCGCCACCTCCCCTGCGGCGGCATCGCCGTGGGCTTCGACCGGCTCGTCCAGGTGCTGCTCGGGCTCGATGACATCCACCGTGCCCGCGTCCCCGGTTAGGACTCGGTTCGGAAGGAGGCTGGATGTCCACATCCGAACTGTCCGGCAAGATCGCCCTCGTCACCGGTGCTTCCCGGGGCCTGGGTCGCGCCATCGCCCTCGAGCTCGGGCAGGCCGGTGCCACGGTGCTGGTCAACTACCGGCGGTCGAAGGCCGCCGCCCAGGAGGTGGTGGAGGCCATCGGCAACGACTCCCGGGCCATCGCCGCCGACATCGCCACCGCGGAAGGCGTCGAGAAGCTCTTCGGTGTCGTCGACGAGCTGGGGCGGATCGACGTCCTGGTGAACAACGCCGGCATCACCCGCGACGGCCTGCTGCCGCGCATGCCGGACGAGGACTGGTTCGAGGTCATGGAGACCAACACCACCTCCTGCTTCCGCCTCTGCCGGGCGGCGTCGCTGCGCATGATGCGCAAGCGCAGCGGCAGCATCATCAACATCTCCTCGGTCTCCGGCATCAAGGGCAACGCCGGCCAGACCAACTACTCCGCCTCCAAGGCCGCCGTCATCGGCCTGACGAAGTCCCTGGCACGTGAGCTCGGCCGCCGCCGGGTCCGCGTCAACGCCGTGGTGCCCGGCTTCTTCGACACCGACATGACCCGCGGTCTGCCCGACGAGGTCCACCGCCAGGTCACCCAGGCGATCCCCCTGCGCCGCATGGGCCGCCCCGAGGAGATCGGCGGCATGGTCCGCTTCCTGGCGGGAGCGGGCGCGAGCTACGTGACGGGGCAGGTGTTCGTGGTGGACGGTGGCCTGACGGCCTGAAGGGCCGGCAGGACACCATCAGGCGGCCACCTGAAGGCCGCCGGCCGAGCGGCAGCGAGGTGGCCTGACGGCCTGAAGGGCCGGCAGGACACCATCAGGCGGCCACCTGAAGG
>CAZCVP010000064.1:0-7006 GCA_964501915.1 uncultured Enterobacterales bacterium | reverse complement strand
CCGCCGGCCGAGCGGCAGCACCTTGGAGCCTCGCTGAGTGTCGCCCACAGCGACATTCGAGGCTGCACACGGGCGTGTGAGGCGCTGGATGTCGCTCACAGCGACACTCGAGGCTGCACACGGGCGTGGACGTGGACGGAGAGGGGACACAGCCCCGCGGGCCTCAGTCCCCGAGCTGGGACATGACCCCATGGATCTCTCCGCGGACGCCCTCGTCCAGCCGGTAGTCGATCCGCATGCCCGGCTCGGTCACCTCGTCCTCGGTGTCGCGAGAGGACCAGGTCACGTCGCCCAGCAGCACGACGGGCAGTTCGAGTCCCGGAACCGTGATCTCGAACCGGCACTCGCGGCCTTCGGCCAGGGGCTTGCCGGTCCGGATGAACACGTGGCCACGGTCCAGGTTCTCCCGGTACTCCTCGACGAAGGCGCTCGCCTGGCGGTAGGCGATCTTCAGTCGGGCCGGCTTGCGCTTGCGCTTGCGCTTGCGCTCAGTCTGCCGCGGCGGCTCCCGCACGGGGGGCGGAGCCGGCTCGGGCTCGATGGCGCCCAGGGGCTCGTCGTCGCCGTAGGGATCCCCCAGGGCGTCGTCCAGGCCCGTGTCGCCGTAGGGGTCGAGCAGGTCGTCCCCGGTGGCCTCGGGCAGCTCGCCCGGGGCCCCGCTCCCCGCCATGCCCAGCGACGCAGCGGGCCCGGCGGCGTCGTCGAACTCGTCCATCAGGACCGCCTCGCCCGGCTCGTCGTCGAGCTCGCCGTAGGGAACCACGCCCTCGACCTCGGGGGGCACGGGATCGCCGACCGCCATCGGCGCCGGCATCTCGATGCGCGGGGCCTCTCCGTCGGGGGTGGCTGCGGGCTCCGGGGTCTGCAGCTCGATGGTCGGTGGAGGGCCGGCGGGGGCCGGCGCGCCCTTGCCCTTCTTCTTGGAGAAGACGCGCCCGAGGAGCCCACCGCCCTTCTTGTCCGCGCCGTTGCGACCGCCCGCCCCGGTGACGTCGAAGGCTCGCGGGCCCGCGGCCGGCGTGGGAGCCGCGCCGAGGTCCTCGGGCCGCGCACCGCGACCGCTGCCGTCCGGAAGGTGAGGCTCCGCGGCGGCGTCGGCGTAGTTCCGGATCGAGATCTGCTGCCGATCGCCGGTCGCCCGGTCGGTGGCGGAGACGTGGAGCATGCCGCTGGCGTCGATGCGGAAGCTCACGTCGAGCTTGGGCTCCATCCGCGGTGCACCGCGCAGCCCGTGGAGCACGAACTCCCCGAGGAACTCGTTCTCATCGGCCCGCGCGGACTCCCCCTGGCGGACCGTGATCCGGACCTGCTCCTGGTTGTCGATGACCGTGGTGAAGGTCCGGGTGCGCGCGGCCGGGATCTTGGAGTTCCGGTCGATGATCGGCGTGAAGTACCCGCCGGCGGAGTCGATGCCGAGATCGAAGGGCGTGACGTCGATGAGCAGGGTCGGGTTGACCTCCGGGCTCACCAGGGACTCGGCGTGGACCGCGGCACCGATGGCCACGACCTCTTCGGGATGCACGGACCGGCTCGGGTCCTTGGCGAACAGCCCGGAGATGACCTCCCGGACGCGCGGCATGCGGGTCTGGCCACCCACGAGGATGACGTCGTCGATGTCGCTCAGCTTGAGCCCCGCGTCGCTGACCGCCTTCTGGGTCACCCCCACGGTGCGCTGCACGAGGTCCTCGCAGAGGCTCTCCAGGGTCTGGCGCGAGACCGCGATCTCGAGGTTCGTGCTGCCCATGAGCTGGGGAATGAAGACCGTGGAGCGGTCGGAGAACGAGAGCTCGCACTTGCAGCGCTCGGAGGCCTCGCGCAGGCGCTGCAGGGCACTTCGGTCGTCGCGAGGATCGACCCCCTCCCGGTTCTCGAAGCGGTCGGCGAGGTAGTCCACCACCCGCTCGTCGAAGTCGTTGCCGCCGAGGTAGGTGTCGCCGCTGGTGGCCAGGATCTCGTAGACGCCGTGACTGAGGTGCAGCACCGAGATGTCGAAGGTCCCGCCACCCAGGTCGTAGATCGCGATCGTGCGGTCGAAGTCCTTGCGGTAGCCGTAGGCCAGGGCGGCCGCCGTGGGCTCGTTCAGCAGGCGCTCGCAGGTGAGCCCGGCGATGCGGGCGGACTCCATCGTGGCGGCGCGCTGGGCATGGTTGTAGTAGGCCGGGACGGTGATGACCGCCTCCTCGACCTCCTCTCCGATGGCGCGCTCGGCGATCTGCCGGGCCACCTGGAGGATGACCGCGTTGACCTCCACCGGGGTCATCAGGGTGTCCCCGACCTCCACCTGGCAGTAGCCGTCCGGGCTGGCCTCGATGCGGTACGCGACGCGGTTGCGCATGTCCTGGATCTCGGGCGAGTCATAGCGGCGCCCCATGAGGCGTTTTGCCGCGTAGACCGTCTTGTCCGGCGCTGTGAGGATGAGGTTCTTGGCGGCCGGACCGACGACGTACCGGCCTTCTCCCTTCCACGACACGACGGACGGCAGGACCTTGTAGCCCTTCTCGTCCTCGAGCACCCGGGGTCGGCCGTCCTGCAGCACAGCCACGACCGTGTTGGTCGTGCCCAGATCAATCCCGATGGTCCTGCCCATGAACTCCCTTGCTCTCCGGGGAGGTCCGCGTCCGCTGGGACTATACCCTGCGGCCCCGCTCCACCCGCCGCGTCCGACCCCCCTCAGGCCTCGGTGTCGAAGAGCGAGAGCTGGTCGCGGGCCGCGTCCGGGTCCGGTGCGACCGGGTAGTCCCCCGAGAAGCAGGCGTCACACCAGGTGGGGGCGCCCTCCCCCAGGTGATCCCGGAGCAGCTCCAGCGGCAGATAGGACAGGCTGTCGGCCGCGAGGTAGTCGCACACGTCCTCGTGGGGCATGCGGTGGGCGATCAGCTCCTCCGAGGTCGGCGTGTCGACCCCGTAGTAGCAGGACCCCAGGATCGGCGGCGAGGCGATGCGCACGTGCACCTCGCGGGCCCCCGCCGCGCGCAACATGCGCACGATCTTCCGCGAGGTGGTGCCCCGGACGATCGAGTCGTCCACCACGACCAGGCGGCGGCCGTCGATGACCTCCCGGACCGGGGACAGCTTGAGCTTCACGCCGAAGTCGCGGATCTGCTGCGAGGGCTCGATGAAGGTGCGGCCCACGTAGTGGGAGCGGATGAGTCCCTGCTGGAACGGCACGCCGCTGGCGAGGCTGTAGCCGAGCGCCGCGGGGGTGCCGGAGTCGGGGACGGGGATCACCACGTCGGCGTCGACCGGCTGCACGGTGGCCAGCACCTGCCCCATCTGGTGGCGAGCCTGGTAGACCGAGCGACCGAAGGTGACGCTGTTGGGCCGGGAGAAGTAGATGGTCTCGAAGACACACCTCTTCGGCTCCCGGCGTGGGAAGGGCGACAGGGACGTCACGCCGCCGGCATCGACGATGATCATCTCCCCTGGGTCCACCTCGCGCACGTATTCCCCGCCGATGATGTCCAGGGCGCAGGTCTCCGAGGCGAGGATGCTGGCCCCGCCACGCCGGCCGAGCACCAGGGGACGGAAGCCGTGGGGGTCCCGCACCGCGACGAGCTGGTCCGGGGTGAGGACCACGAGCGAGTAGGCCCCCTGGACCTGCATCAGGGCATCGACGAGGCGGTTGATGAAGGTGGTCCGGGTGGAGGTGGCGACGAGGTGGAGGATGCACTCCGTGTCCGAGGAGGAGCTGAAGATCGACCCACGCTCCTCCAGCGCCCGGCGCAGGGTGTGGGCGTTGGTGAGGTTGCCGTTGTGGGCGATGGCCACCTGGCCCAGCCGCGCCCGCACCACGAAGGGCTGCACGTTGCGCAGCGAGCTCTCCCCCGCCGTGGAGTAGCGATTGTGGCCGACGGCGGCCCGCCCCACGAGGCGGTCCAGGACGTTCTGGTCGAAGACCTCGCCGACCAGGCCGAGCCCCCGGTGCGCCCTCAGCCGGTCGCCGTCCGCGGTCGCCATGCCCGCGCCCTCCTGGCCCCGGTGCTGGAGCGAGTGCAGGGCCAGGTACGCCAGGTTGGCGGCCTCCTCGGCGCCGTAGATCCCAACGAGGCCGCACTCCTCACGCAGCTCGTCGGGACCGCTCCACGTCATCACCGCCTCCTGACCAGGGGCCCTAAGCCCCTGGCCCCATGCCCGCCCGTGCCGCTCCCGACCCATCGGTGACGGCCGGGTGACGCTTGCCGCCTGCCCGGAGACGTGTGAAGGTGCCCCCGTTGGGGACGTGACGGAATTGGTAGACGTGCTCGACTCAAAATCGAGTGGTCGGTGACCGTGTGGGTTCGAGTCCCACCGTCCCTACCTCCCAGCACACAGCCGCCGGTCTCGCCCAGGCGACAGGGAGCAGTGCGTGGGGCCACCTGGAGCGACGAGGCGACCGCACGCCCACCGGTCCTCAATCGGCGTGGTGCTCCATCGCCCCACTCCCCAGGCCCGCCATCGGCTTCGTGCAGGCCGACAGGTACCCCTCCGCCGCCTCCCGCACCCGGGCCGCCCGCCACGCCTCGCCAGCCGCATCGAGCCAGCGCGCGTAGGCCTCGACGTCGTCGGCCGTTGGCGGCTCTCGACCCAGCAGACCCCGAGCAGCTCGGACCTCGGCCTTCGACCGGTGGTCCAGCGGCACCCGGCCGTTGGAGAGCGCGGTCAGGACGACCAACCCCGGCTCCAGGCCGAGCGCGGTGGCCAGGGCCAGGTACCGGCGCCTGTCCCGCTTGCGCTTCGCGCCCTGAGCCCGCCGCACCAGGCGATCCGCCATCGCGGCCACGACCGGGTCCTCCTGGAACGCCTCGATGAGCTCACCGACGACGGCCTCCCGCGCTGCCTCGTCCAGCTTCCCAGCCGCCAGAGCGCCCTGCCGCTGCGAGGCCTCGGCGAGCCGGGAGAGGATCCAGATCCACTCGTCGAGGGCATAGAAGGGCGGTGGCTTGCGCGAGCGCAGCAGGTCGAGCGCCTCCTCGACCTGTGACGCTCCCAGGGCCTGGGCATCGGCCATCAGCGCCGGATCCAGGCCCTCCGCCATCGCCAGCAGCTCAGGGTCCTCCTCCACCCTCCGCCTGAGCTCCGACAAGGACAAGGTGCCCCTCTGGACCTCGTCGGCGAACACATCCAGCTTGCCAACCAGCTCCCCGCGGGACATCGCCAGCTCCCGGAGCTGGACCCGGAAGACGGCCAGGACCAGCGGGTCGGCCTGCACCCCGTCGGAGCTGGACCAGAGCTCGGGCACCAGCGACGCGAACAGCACGCCGAGACGCTGCTGTGCCGTCACGTCGCGCCGCTCCAGCGCTCGCTCGACCTCGCCGCGGACCCGGTCCGCCCAGGAGGCCTCCCACAGCTCCGGGTAGGCCTCGGCCAGGATCGCCTCGACGGAGTCCTCCTCCTCGCTCCCGGTGCTGCCGTCGAACAACCCGAGCTGGCCCGACGCGGCCTCCACCTGCTCCAGCCGCGCCTCGACGAGGGGCGCGACGACGAACGAGAAGCGCGACGGGTCGAAGCGCAACCCAGCGAGGGGGCCGCCCCGGACCAGGGCGGCCTCCGTGGCGAGCAGGAACTTCCGCATCGCGTCGGAGTCCCGTGAAGCGAGCGCCACCGCGATGGCCTGGAGGATGGCGGCGTCCTCCTCCGCCGGGTCCCCGCCCACGGAGTCCCGCGCCGCCTCCCCTCCGCGAAGGCGCCGCGCCCTGGCCTCCTCTTCTCGGGCCAGGCAGCACCGCTTGTACTTCCTCCCGCTCCCACAGGGACAGGCCTGGTTTCGGCCGACGCGCCGGCTCATCGCCCCGTACCCCCGGTGTCCCCTTCCACCGCGCACTCGGCGTTCGGCTGCCCGGGGGTCCCGGAGTCGTTGCTGGCGCCGATCCGGCTCGTGCCGATGCACCAGTTGTCGCTGTCGTCGTTGCCGGTGGCATCGGTGACGGTCGACGTGAGCTGCCAGCTATAGCCACCAGCCGCGGCGGCGGCTGGGTAGCTGATCGCGTCGACGCTCACGCCGGTGCTCGGCACGAGCAGCTCCACGCTGCTGCCCCCGTTGGTGAGCTGGAAGTGGTCGCCCCAGTAGGCGTCCGGCGTGAAGGCCGGCTGGCTCCAGGTCTCCGCATCCCGACCGCCGAGGACCACGTAGCTCCTGGCCTGGACCACGACCGACACGCGGAGCGCGTCCTGCCGGCCGCTGCCGTCCTCCAGCACCAGGCCGTTCAGATCCACCGTGCCCGCCGAGGGGTTGTAGAGCTCGAGCCACTCACAGGTGTCGTCGACACAGTCGATCGAGGGGTTCGCCATGACCTCGGTGAGGACCAGGTCGCCTTCGACGAGGTCCGCTGTGCACCTGTCGGCGGTGCACTCGGGCCCCTCGAAGTCGTAGCCGACGAAGTCGTCGGCATCGCGCGGCTCGAGCTTGTAGTCGTCGTAGCTGAAGTTGAGCAGGCCGGTGATGCGGTCGAAGGTGGCCTCCTCCACCAGGCCGCCCGTGTAGCCGTAGAGCTGGTCGTCGATGCGGAGCTTGCCCCCGTCGGGGGTCTGGACCCGCCACTCGCCGAAGCCCAGCTCGGTCTCCACGATCTCCGGGTCCACCAGCGCCACCAGCACGCCCTCATAGGACTCCAGGACCTCCGGGTCCCCGAGCTCGGTCGCCGTCAGCTCCGAGGCCTCCGGGAGGGGGTTCGCGCTGGAGACCACGGTCACGTCCTCCACCGCCCCCAGGATCAGCTCCGTCAGGGTCCCCTCCCCGCCGGTCGAGCCCGCGTACTCGGCCACGGTGCCGGTGAGGGTGATCTCGTCGCCTCGGGACAGGCCGGTCGCCAGCTCGCTCCCCTTGTAGACCCAGATGCCCGAGTGGGGTCCCCCGTGGCCATCGAGCAGGTAGAAGCCGGCGTCGATCTCATCGTGAGCGACCAGCCCGGTCACGGTCACCACCTCGTCGACCGCGTACTCCCCCCGCTGGACCTTGGCGATGTCGCTGTCGTTCGGCGGGGTGTCGGTGTCGGTGTCGGTGTCGGTGTCGGTGTCGGTGTCGGTGTCG
>CAZCVP010000063.1:0-36287 GCA_964501915.1 uncultured Enterobacterales bacterium | reverse complement strand
GTCGTCGTCGCAGTCCGAGGCGTCATCGGTCCAGTCGGGGGGCGCGTCGCAGGACGACACGCTGGTCTCCGGGTCGCCGAAGCCGTCCCCGTCGCTGTCGGCGTACCAGGTCGTGGCATCGGCAGCGCTCTCGTCGGTCTCGTCGTCGCAGTCGTCGTCGACGCCGTTGCAGACCTCCTGGGCTTCGGGGTGCACGGCCTCGTCGTCGTCGTCGCAGTCGCCGTCGATGAGCACGGTGCCCGTGGCGTCTCGGCAGTCCGTCAGCGGCTCGCCGCTGCCCCAGCCGTCGCCGTCGCCGTCCCGGTACCAGGTCCCGTCGAGCCCTTCGTCCACGAGGTCGTCGCAGTCCTGGTCCAGGCCGTCGCAGACCTCCTCCGCCTCGGGGTGGATCGACGGGTCCTCGTCGTCGCAGTCCAGCGAAGCCCGCCAGCCGTCCTGGTCCCGATCCACCACGTCGCCCGTGTCGTCGCCCCCCCCGGAGAGGAGCCGCTCGAGCTGCGGCGTGCAGGCGACAGAGAACAGCAGGACCCAGTTCATGGGCTCGTGCGGTGCCGAGCCCAGTGTACCCCCGCCTGGGAGGGCGTCGCCTCAGGGCGCGAGGTCGAGGCTCACCGGGCCGGAGACCAGGTCAGCAGCACGCGCCCGCTCGAAGAGGACACGCATGCCCTCCAGCGCCGCGGGGCTGTAGCCGAAGGTCTCGTGGTTGGCGTACATGCCGAGGTAGCGGTCGACGGCGGATGGGCTGCGCAGGGCACTGCCCCGAGCGAGGATCCACGCGATGCCCTCGTCTCGGTGCTCCAGCGCGTGGCGGATGCTCTCCCGGAGCACCGTCGAGGCCTCGGCGATGACCTCCGGGCCGAGGTCGCGGCGGATGGCGTTGCCGCCCAGCGGCAGGGGCAGACCGGTCTGCTCCTTCCACCAGGCGCCGAGGTCGAGGACCTGGTGGCAGCCGTGCTCGCGGAAGTTGAGGCGGCCCTCGTGGATCACCAGCCCAGCGTCGACCTCGCCCTCCCGCAGCGCCTCGAAGATGCGGGCATAGGGGGTGATCGGGGTGACGAGGGGACGGAAGCGCTCCCCGAGCACCAGGCAGAGCACCACATACGCGGTCGTGGTGAGCCCGGGCACGGCGATGCGCAGGCCCCGGAGATCCTCCAGGGACAGGGGACGGGGCGCCACGACCACCGGCCCGTAGCCGTCGCCGACGCTGCCTCCGTGGGGGAGGAGCTGCCAGCGGTCCTGCAGCGCCGGGTAGTGGCCGATGCTGATGGCCGAGACGTCGGGCCCCGTCTCGCCGGCCTCGCGGTTCAGGGCGTCGGTGTCCGCGGTCCCGATCTCCCAGTCGAAGGGTCCCGGATCGATGAGCCCCTCCAGCAGGGCCCGGAACATGTAGAGGTCGTCGGCGTCCGGCGAGCAGCTCACGCGCAGGGTGCGTCTGGTCATCTGGTCCTGCACGAGGTCTCAGTCGTCGAGGAGCTCGAGGTCCGCATCCACCAGCACGGGGGTGATCTCCTCGACCCCGATCACGCGCTCGTTGGCGGCCCGCATGCGGGTGGTCAGGCTGCCCAGCAGCGCCCAGAGCACGCGGTTGCCGAGGTCGGGCTCCCGGAGGCAGAAGCGCACCAGGTCCTGGCGATCGATGGCGATCAGCGAGGTCGGACCCAGGGCCGTGACGCGGGCGGAGCGTGGCTGGCTGTCCACCAGGGAGAGCTCGCCGAAGTGCTCACCGGCGCCGAGCCGCGCCAGCTCCACGCCGTCTTTTTCGACGACGAGGTCGCCGGACACCACCGCGTAGAGCGTGCGTCCGGGCGCGTCCTGGTCGACGACCACGCTGCCGGGCTCGACGTCGAGCTGTCGCACCATGCGGCCGACGCGCATCCGGGCGGCCAGGGGCAGCTCGCGGAAGAGGAAGAGATCGCTGAGCAGCTTGGCCCGGGCCGCGACCTGCTCCGGCTCGCCGGAGGCGGGGGGGTCGAAGAGCACCAGCGTGACGTTGTCCGGTCCGCCGTTGTCCAGGGCCTGGCCCAGCAGCGCCTCGGCCGCCTCCTCCGGGTCGGGGTGTCCGAGCATCAACTGGATCTGCGCACCGGGGACCGGATCGCTCAGGCCGTCGGAGCAGAGCAGGATGCGGTCGCCGGGCAGCGCCTCGATGGCCAGCACGTCCGCCCGCACGGTGGGCAGGGCGCCGATCGCGCGGGTGATGACGTTGCGGCGACGATCCCGGCGCGCCTGCTCCCGGGTCATCTCCCCCCGCCGGACCAGCTCGTTGACCAGGGTGTGATCGTCGGTGATCTGGTGCAGGCGGCCGTTGCGCAGCAGGTAGCCGCGGGAGTCCCCGACGTGGGCCACGAAGACGGCCCCCCCGGCGATCAGCGCGACCACCACGGTGGTGCTCGAGCCCCGGATGCCCTCGGCGTCTCCCATGTCGAAGACGCGCTGAGAGCACTCGGCGCAGAGCGCCTCCAGGCTCTCCAGGACCGCGACCCGGGTCGCCTGTCCGGGGTCGGCGGTGTAGGCCTCGGCCAGGCGGTGCAGCTCGGCGGCCCGCTCCAGGAAGGTCTCGACGGTCAGGGCCGAAGCCCGCTCACCGGCGGCCTGACCCCCGACCCCATCGGCCACCACGAAGAGGCCATGGCGGGGATCGGCGAGGACGGCGTCTTCGTTGTTCTTGCGCCGCTTGCCGACGTCGCTGCGCAGGGCGTGGGGGAGCATGATTCCCTGAATACACCGGATCCCGACGAAAGCCCAGCCCGTGTGCAGGAGTCAGGCCGCCTCGCGCCGAGAGGCCGGTCCGCCGTGCGATGGGTCGGGTGGGGGTCCCCGCTGGGAGCCGAGCGCAGGGCGCGGCACCTCGGGAGCGACCAGCGCGAGGGTCACGTTGTCCCGGCCACCGGCCGCCAGCGCCGCCTGGAGCAGGGCCTCGGCGGCCTCGTCCAGCTCGTCGAGCCCGGCCAGGACCTCGATGGTGCGATCGTCGACCATGTCGGTCAGCCCGTCCGTGGCGAGCAGGAGGCGGTCGCCGGGGTGGAGCTGGACGACCCGCGTGTCGGGCACACAGTCTGTCAGCCCGCCGACGGCCTGGGTGATCAGGTTGCGCTTGGGGTGCCGGCGCGCCTGCTCGGAGGTGAGCAGGCCGAGGCGGACCATCTCGCCGACCACCGAGTGGTCGCGGGTCAGGGGGAAGAGCACCCCGTGCCGCGCGAGGTAGGCCCGGGAGTCCCCGACGTGGACCACAAAGGCCGCGTCGCCCGCCACCAGGCAGGCCACCAGCGTGGTGCTGGTGCCGACGTGACCGCGCTCCAGCGCCATCGCGCAGACCTCGCTGTTCGCCTGGTGGGTGAGCAGCTCCAGGGTGTGGAGGATGCGGACCCCGTTGCGGCGGTTCGGGGACGAGCTGTAGGCCTCTCCGAGCTCGTGCAGGCGCTCCGCCTGCCGGGTGAAGACCTCGGTGGCGAGCAGACTGGCGTCCTCGCCCGCCGCGTGGCCCCCGACCCCGTCCGCGACGACGATCAGGCCAGCCTCGGGCAGGGTCACGAAGGCGTCCTCGTTGTTCTCTCGGCGGAGTCCCACGTCGGTCATGGCCGCAGCTCGCATGATGGAAGCTCTCCCTGCGTCACGAAGATCGGATCTACGCGCTCGGAGTTGAGTCATCGGCGATGTCAGGGAGATGTCAGGCGGCGCCGTGCCGGCGATCAGCAGGCGGGCCTCGGGTCGGGTGAGCGCCAGGATGCGCCGCAGCTTGGGGGAGAGGTCCATCGGTGCGAGGTGGGCCGGGGCTGCCCGGCGTCAACCCGTCAGTCGAGGACGTAGGGGATCTCCTGCACCACGAAGGCCTCCTCGGCGGTGCCGTCGGCGTGGATCACGGCCAGGGTGATCCGGTAGCGCCCGAGTCCCGCGGCCGATCTCTGTGCGAGCTCGATGGCGTGCTCGAGCACCACCTCGCCCCGGGGGGCGAGCCGGGTGTCGCTGACCGTGAGGTAGGGCGGCGCGGCCTCGACCTCTCGCTGGAAGCGGTGCTCGAGGGCCTCGCCCGCCACCTCGCCACCACTGTCCAGCAGCTCGGCCCGCAGCAGCACGTGCTTGAAGGGGGACCCGGTGGGGAAGGCGTGTCCGGCGCCGGAGTTCTGCACCCGGACGCGGGCCGTGAGGCGCTCACCGCGGACGCCGGCCTTCGCCGGCAGCTCGACGAGGACCGAGACGGCGCGGGAGCGCTCCACGAAGACCCGGTGGTCGCTGTGGGAGGCGAAGGCGCCGGCGGTGACGGCTCCGGCGACGGGAGGCATGTGACAGTCCTGGCACCGCACGCCTGCGGTGGCCCAGCCGGACCGCTCCCACTCGCCGAAGGTGTCGTAGAAGGGCTGGTCGGCGCCGGGCCAGGAGAGCTGGTGGCAGGTACCGCAGAAGGCGGAGGTGCCCAGCTCGGCGCTGACGGCGACGGGGTGGGGGGCGAGCCCGGAGACCCGGAGGCCGGCGACCTGGCCGTCGCGGACGTGGCAGGCGGCGCAGGTCACGCCCTCCTGCTGGAGGGTCGCATCCCAGCTCGGGTTGGTGCGCACCAGGGCCCGGGTGAGGTCGCCGCCCAGGTACTCCTGGAGCTGCACGGGCTGCTGGACCGCGAGCGGCAGGTGGCAGCTCACGCAGAGCGGGGCCTCGCCCGTGGCGCGGGCGGCTTCGAAGAAGACCGGGTCCTGCCAGCCGCCGCGGTGGGTGCTCTGTCGCCAGCTCTCGTGCACCGAGCCGTGGCAGGCCGCGCAGCCCTGGGCCGAGAAGCTGGCGAGTCCTGGCGGCAGGTCGCCGAGGTCGACCGGGAGTCCGGCGGCGAACAGGGGCGGGGCCGAGGGGGGAGGCGGAGGGGCGGGCTCGGGCTGTTCGACCACCGGGGCCTCGGCGGGTTCCTCCGGTGGGGGCTCGGGAGGGGCCTCGGCCGGGCGCCGCCAGGGTGCGACGCCGAGGATCACGGACAAGAGGAGGGTGGGGTCCATCGACGCAGGTCAGTAGTCGATGACCTCCCGGTCGTCCCCAAGGGGATGCTCCGGGATCTCCAGGACGACGCCGGGCTCGGCGTAGATGGACAGGTACTTCGCGTAGTTACCGCCGACACGCTTCACGTAGTTCCGGGTCTCCGACAGCGGGATCTGCTCGACCCAGGCGTCCAGGGGGAGGTCGCCGTGCTGGGCCTGGACCCAGGCCGAGGCGTTCACGGGGCCGGCGTTGTAGGCCGCCACGGCGATGGGCCAGACGCCGTCGAAGCGATCGAGGAGCTGGGACAGGTACCAGGTCCCGTACCTCACGTTCGTCGCCGGGTCCTGCAGGCGTCCGGGCGTGTAGCCGAGATCGCCGAGGTCCCGAGCGATCCGGGCCCCTGTCGCCGGCATCACCTGCATCACGCCGACGGCGCCGACACGGGAGAGCGCATGGGACCGGTAGAGGCTCTCCTGTCGCATGAGCCCCCACACGAGCAGCGGGTCGACGTCATAGGCGCGCGACCAGGCCAGCACGTGGGAACGGTAGGCCGTGGGCCAGGCCAACCTCACCGCCTGGAGCCGCTCCTGGTCGGTGGTCGCCGCCCGCTCCAGCCCCGGTGACTTGCGAGCCAGGCCGTGGGGGTCGCGGGCGTGGAGGAAGACCTCCCGCCAGGCCGCACTGTCCAGGTCCACCTCGCGGAGGTCCTCGCCCCGCTGGCCCCAGATGCGGCGGCGGCGAGCCTTGTCCCACTCCTCGTAGACCCCCGCCATGAACGGGGCCGTGAGGTCGGAGATGCCGACGTCCGCGAGGTCCAGCATCGCGGGAAGCTCGGGCCACAGCTCTTCGCCGACCTCCACCAGGTCGACGAAGGCCGCGCGGGCCGCGCGGGGATCATGGAAGCGCCCCACCGCCGCGTCGTCGGGGACCACCAGCGCTCGGGGCAGGGTGGCGCCAGGTGCCTGCGGCAGCGCCGGGACCGGCGCGGACGAAGGCAAGGGCCAGGCCAGGGCGTCCCAGGCGATCTCGCGCCTGGGAACGGCGATCATGGCGGAGGCGAGCGAAGCCGGCTGGAGCACGCCGACGGTGCTGGGGGTCGGCGGGCGGGGCGGACCCTGGAGGAGCACACCGGGGTAGCGGCCGACGCGGACCTGCTCGGCGGGGGGACGCTCCTTGCTCCAGGCTCGACGCAGGGCGCCGACCAGGCTGGCATACCAGCCGCGGTCGTCCCGCTCGACGGTCTGGTCCAGGTCCTGGCGGGAGCCCCTCCAGTCCCGGCGACGGGCCTGGGTCCGACCGCGGTAGTAGAGCGCCGGGACGAGGTAGGTGCCGGCGGCCTCCACGATGGCGTCCAGCCGGGCGAGGGCGTTGTCCCAGTCCCGATCCCGGTAGGCGGCAAACGCGGCGTAGAAGCGCGCCAGGCGACCGGAGGCCCCCCCGCTGCGGGCGGCGGCGTCCCAGTGCTCGAGGGCCTTGTCGTAGTCGCCGGCGAGCTGCCAGGCCTGGGCGACCTGGTCCCGGTTGTAGCGGAAGCGGGAGGAGCTGCTGTGACGCTCGACGCCCAGGTCGCCCCACTCACCGGCCTCCTGGAACTGGCCGGCCCGGAAGTGGTAGCGGAAGGCCTTCCAGGCGCTCGAGGCGTTGGGGCTGCGCCGGTAGGCGGCCTCGTGGGCCGACGCGAGGCTCTCGAAGTGCCGCGTGCGGTGGGCGAAGCTGTCCCGGTTGGCGCCGACCCACCCGGCGACGCGGGCCTCGTCTGCGTGGTCGTCCCGGAGGTGACAGTAGGCGGCCCACGCCTCCTCCCGGTCGCCGCAGTTCTTGAGGGTGACGGCCCGGCGCAGCTCGGCCTCGACGGCATCGATGGGGGGTGGGAGCACGCCCTGGTCCTCCAGGGCGGCCAGGGCGGCCTGGGCGGCGAGCCCGGTGGTGGCCCAGTCGTGGTCGAGCAGCAGGGCCTGGAGCTGCCGCGCGGCTTCCTTGGGGTTCGACGTGCGCCAGGCGAGGGCGATACCGAGCCGCGCCTCCTCCTGGCGCGGATCGTCGGGATTCGCCTCCAGCCAGTCGGTGTAGGCCTGGATGCTGGAGGCCCGGAGACCGGCATCGGCGTAGGCCGCACCCATCAGCAGCAGGCAGTCCTCGGCGTGGGGACCCTCGGGCCACTCGGCGCGGTAGGCCGAGCACTCCCGCGCCGCGATGGCGTGACGACCCCGCCTCTGGTCGGCCAGGGCCTCGTAGAAGGCGCCCCAGGGTCGGAGGGGGCTCTGCTTGTGGAGGCGGACCCGGGTGAACTGGGCCGAGGCGAGGTTGTCGCGACCCTCCTGGAGGTGGATCCAGCCCAGCAGGAAGCGTCCCGCGGTGCGCCGGCGACCCCAGGGAGACGCCCCGCTGGCGAGCCAGGCGTCCAGCTCCAGGACCGCACGAGCGGTGTCGCCGGCCCGCCAGGCCGCCACGCCGGTGTCCAGGCTCCCCTCGGGCACGTGGGCCTGCCCCCCCGGGGCCACAGGCGGCGGCTCCAGCAGGAAGACGCCCACGGAGGGTGGGGGGGGGTCGGCCTCCGGTGGCTGGGAGGCCCAGACCCCGACCGTCAGTGCCGCTGTCGTGAGCCCGAACACCGCCTACTCCGCCAACAGGTCCTCTCCGACGACCACCGGCGCCCCGCTGTCGAGGAGCACCGTGAAGGTCCGCTGTTGTCCGGACACCTGGATGGCCTGGACGACTCCCTCCCGCCCGTCGCCCAGTGCGACGGCCGTGCCGACCTGGGCCCGAGCGCCCGGCACCTCCGGGACCTCCGCCCGGGCCTCGCCCTGCTCGAGCCACTCGGCCCAGCCCCCCTGGAGCTGACGCGCGGTCGGCCAGCCGGCCTCGCGGAGCCAGCTCGCCAGGCGATCACTCGGCGCTCCGCCGTCGCTGTCGTAGACGGTCACCCGCACGTCGCGGGCCGGCAGCAGCTCGAGCTGGTCCTTGACCTGCTCGCCGGGCAGCAGCAGGGCCCCGGGCAGGATGCCCCCGGTCCACTCCTGGGGTGGGCGCATGTCGATCAACACCGGAGAGGTCCCGGCGACCATCTGCGCCGCCAGCCAGGTCCGGCCGATGCGGGTCCTGTGGTTCGGGCCCGGGGTGTCGCCGGAGCCATCGACCAGGGTGGGGATCTTGGAGAGGTCGACCTCTCCGGTGGGCTCGACGACCTCCCGAGGAGCCCGGTCCTCCGCCTGCTTCTCCATCTTGAAGGCTCGCAGCGCCGCCTTGCGCGCGGCCTTCTTCAACCGGTCCCGGATCATGGGCAGTCGCTCCTCTCTCTCGATGGTGCCACGATCGGGACAGCAGCGCCATGCGGGTCGCCGCGTTCGGCTCGTGGTAAGAGGGGGACACCGCGGGCGCCGGTCCGTCGGTCCCTGGTACACCGCCAGCCACGTGAGGTCGCCGCTGTGAGGCGTCAGGAGCGCTGTCCATGAGCCTGCTCAAGGACCTGGTCTTCGGGAGACCACAGGGGATCCGAAGCTGGATCCGCAGGCGGGTGCTGGGGCGCGGCGGGTCCGGCTCCCTCAAGGCAGGCGGCACGGCCCCCGAGGCCCGCCCCAGGCCGGCGGAGAAGGCGCTCAGCCTGGGCGTCGAGGCGCCCAAGGACGTGACCCCTCCGGACGGCTTCGAAGTCGTGCTCCACAAGGACGCGCTCGCCCCCGGGCAGGTCACGGAGATCATCGTCGCTGGCTCGGCCATCGCGCTGGCCAACGTGGACGGCACCTTCCACGCGCTGTCGAACACCTGCCCGCACGCCGAGGGACCGCTCGGCGAAGGCTCCCTGTCCGGCACGACCCTGACCTGCCCGTACCACGGCTGGCAGTTCGACGTGACCACGGGTGGCTGCCTCACGATGGGGGAGCACACCGTGCCGACCTACGAGGTGCAGATCGTCGAAGACGCGGTCTGTGTCGCCGTGTGAGCTGACGGTGACCAGCGGGCACCACGAGCGGCCGGCCCGATGAGCGGGGCCGACAACGTCCTCTTCGAGGCGTCTCCCGACATCCAGGTCCTCTGCGAGGACGGGGGGCAGCTCGTGGCCCGCAACGCCGCGGCGCGAGCCCTGGGACCCGCCGAAGCCATCGAGGACCTCTTCGCCGATCCGGAGGCGGTCGCCCGGCTGCGCCAGCAGAGCTTCCTCGGCGCGGACCAGGCGGTGCTGCGGCTCCGGGACGGCCGGCAGGTCATGCTCGCCGCCGCGCCGATGATGCAGGAGGACTCCCGGAGCTGGCAGGTGGTCATCCACGACGTGACGACCGCGACCTTGGTGGGGGACGAGGAGCAGGTCGCCCGGCGCCTGGCGACCGTGGGGCGTGTCGGTCGGCTGGCGAGCAACGAGATCACCTCGCCGCTGACCGTCCTGCTGGGACGGATCGAGTTGCTCCAGACCCTGGAGGACCCCTCGGGCGAGGTCTTCATGCGGCACCTCGCCGTGATGGCCGAGCACGCCCGCCGCATCGCCGGGGTGGTCGAGGACCTCGACCGGCTCTCTCACCGTGAGCACCAGGAGCTGGCCCCCTTCGACCTGGGAGAGCTGGTGCGGGGGCTGCTGGAGCACTGCGTGGCGGACGTCTCCCACCTGCGCATGACCGTGTCGTGCGAAGCGGGGGGCCTCCAGACCCTGGGGCACCGGGGGCGCGTCGGCCAGGCTCTCTGCACCCTGCTCAAGCAGATCGCCAGCCAGCTCGGTCCTGGCGCTGGCCTCGCCATCGACGTGCGGTCCGCCGGCGACGAGTGCCAGGTGGAGTTCTGCGGCCGCGGCGCACCCCGCTTCGCCGAGCTGCGGGAGCGGATCGTCGCGAGCTGGTGTCTCGACGGCCCGGGCCAGGACCTGGCGGCTGCGGTGGCCGTGAGCATCCTCGTCGCCCACTCCGGAGCTGTCCGTCCCTGCTGCGCGGGGCCGGGCCTCGTGGTCGCCCTGCCGAGGCGACCCTCCCAGCGTCCGTCGACACCGCCGCGGCGGGTGCTCTTCGTGGACGATGAGCCCACGGTGGTCGCGGTCACCCTGGGCATGCTCGCCCACGGTGGGCACGACGCGGTGGGCGCGGCTTCGGCGGAGGAGGCCCTGGAGCTGCTCCAGACCCAGACCTTCGACGTGGTGGTGTCGGACCTGGTGCTGCCCGGCCTGTCCGGGCTGGGCCTCCGTGCCGCCATCGGGCTTCGGTGGCCGGGCCTGGAGGAGCGCGTGGTGCTGGTCTCGGGCGCCCGGCGCCCCCTGCCGGAGGCGGTGCACTTCCTGCCGAAGCCCTACACGGAGGCCCAGCTCGCCCTCGCCCTGGAGCGGGCCTGTGGGAAGGAGCGGTAGGGGAGCACACCGGGAGGTCGGTCCGCGGCGGGCGGAGAGGGCCCTCCGACGAAGTTCAGGGTACTTACAGTTCCTGGCGCTCCCAGGATCCTGCCGAGGCGGAAGCTCGGGGGGACTGCGCGCGAGAGCAGGCCGTCCGGAGCGTCGGGACGTGTGCGTGGCCGGCCACCGAGGCCTGTGCCCGGGAGAGGTCTCCCGTGGGCAGCTACACGTCCAGATCCTCGACCTCGCCGGCCTCCGCCATGATCAACCGGAACCGCGCCGAGGCGTCCTTGCCCATCAGGTCGCTGAAGGTGCGGTCGGTGGTGAGCACGTCGTCCTCGCCGATCATCACCCGCAGCAGCCTCCGCTTCTTGGGGTCCAGGGTGGTCTTGAACAGGGTCTTGGGCATCATCTCGCCGAGGCCCTTGAAGCGGCTGATCTCCGGCTTGTAGCGGGCCGGCAGGCGGTTGAGGATGCGCTGCTTCTGGCGGTCGTCCGAGGCCCACCAGGTGTCCTTGCCGACGTCGATCCGGTAGAGCGGCGGCTGGGCGAGGAAGACGTGGCCGCCGTCGACGAGGCCCTTGAGGTGCCGGTAGAAGAAGGTCAGCAGCAGGGTGGCGATGTGGTGGCCGTCGACGTCGGCGTCCATCAGCAGGATGACCTTGTCGTAGCGCAGGCGCTCGGGGTTGAAGTCCTTGCCCATGCCGCAGCCGAGGGCCTGGACGATGTTGCTCAGCTCCTGGTTCTTGAGCACCGCGGTCAGGGTGGCGGACTCGGTGTTGAGCACCTTGCCTCGCAGCGGCAGGATGGCCTGGGTCTTGCGGTCCCGGCCCTGCTTGGCCGAGCCCCCGGCCGAGTCCCCCTCGACGATGAACAGCTCGCTGACGCTGGGGTCGGTGCTGCTGCAGTCCGCGAGCTTGCCGGGCAGGTTGAGCCGGTGGGAGACCGCCGACTTGCGGCGCACCTGGTTGACAGCGGCACGGGAGGCCATGCGGGCCCGGGCGGCCTGGATGGCCCGGTGCACGATGGCCTCGCCCCAGGGGCGGTGGTCGTGGAGCCACTGCTCGAGCACCGGCCTCAGGGCGCCCTCGACCTGGCCGCGGACCTCGGGGTTGTTGAGCTTGTCCTTGGTCTGGCCCTGGAACTGCGCCTCGGCGATGTAGACGGAGAGCAGCCCGATCACACCTTCGCGCAGGTCGTCGGCGGTCAGGGTGAGGTTGCGCGGCGCCAGCCCGTGGGTCTCGATGAAGGAGCGGATCGCACGGTTCAGGGCGTCGCGCAGACCCTGCTCGTGGGTGCCGCCGTCGACGGTGGGGATGCCGTTGACGTAGGTCTGGAAGCGCTCGCGGGTGGCGTCGGTCCAGGCCAGGGCCACCTGGGCGCGGAAGGTCTCGCCGTTCTCCTCCCGCTCCATCAGGAAGGCCTCCGGCGTCACCGAGCGACAGGCCTCCTGCTTGAGGCGGTGGGCGAGGAAGTCGGCGAGACCGCCCTCGTGGACGTAGACCCAGGAGCTGCCGGAGGTCTCGTCCTTGAACTTGATGGTGAGGCCCTTGTGGAGGTAGGCCTTGACCTCCAGGCGCTCGCGGATCAGCTCGCTGTCGAAGGTGACGGGCCCGAAGATGTCCTCGTCGGGGGTGAAGGTGATGCGGGTCCCGGAGCCCCTCGCGGCGCCCAGGACCTTCAGGTCGCCGCGGGCCTTGCCCCGCCGGAAGTCCTGGCGGTACTCCTTGCCGTCGCGCCGGATGGTGGCCGAGAGCTGGGAGGACAGCGCGTTGACCACGGAGCTCCCGACACCGTGCAGGCCGCCGGAGGTGAAGTAGTTGGACTGGTCGAACTTGCCGCCTGCGTGCAGGGTGGTGAGGATGAGCTCCAGGGCCGGGCGTCGATGGACCGGGTGCAGGTCGACGGGGATGCCGCGACCGTTGTCCTGGACGGTGCAGGAGCTGCCGCCGGCGTGGAGCGTGACCTGGACGGAGCTGGCGTAGCCGTTGATCGCCTCGTCGACCGCGTTGTCGACGATCTCCCAGACCAGGTGGTGCAGGCCCTCCTTGCCCGTGCCGCCGATGTACATGCCGGGGCGCTTGCGGACCGGGTCCAGGCCCTCCAGCACCGTGATGTCCCGGGCGGTGTAGCGGGTTCGCGCCATCAGTCGGTGTCTTCCTCGTCCTGCGAACCGAGCTCGATGGTGGGACCCTGGATCCAGGTGGTGAAGCCGCCACGCCGGATGACGTTGCGACCCCGTGCGCCGCGCTTGCCGCCGAACTTGGTGTGGCGGGCGGTCTCCTCGCGGCCGTTGGTGGTCAGCACCCGGGCGCCTTCGCCGGGCCGGGTGTGGAGCTCGAAGGCCAGGAGCCGGTCGTCCTGGCCGAGCTTGATCGCGGTGATGCCCTTGCCCGAGCCGCGCACGATCTTCAGCTCCTCGACCGGGTAGGCGAGGCAGTTGCCCCCCTCGGTGGCCAGGGTGGCGTACTCGCCGCCCCGGGTCAGGTAGACGGCGGCGACGCCCTCCGCGGACCGCATGTAGCGACGTCCGGACCGGGTGCTGACGGGGGCGTGGGTGGCGAGCTGGAAGCGCAGGCCCCGCCCGCCACGGCTCACGGCGACCCCGTAGGGGCCCGGGGGAGGGGCGTCGTCCTCCAGGGGGAGCGCGGCCTGCTCCGAGACCTGGGGCAGGTTGCGCGGGTCGTGGGAGATCACGCCGACGATGCGCTCGCCGGCTTCGAACTTGAAGGCCTGCTGGACCGGTGACCCGTAGCCGGTGGTGGGCTGCACCTGGTCCACCAGCAGGGTGTAGGCGCCGCCCTTGTCGCTGAAGAAGGTCACGGTGGACCGGGTCGAGGCCCGGTAGATCCAGCCGATGGTGTCCCCCTCGCGGATGCGGATCTTGTCGACCTGGGTGAAGCTCGACTGGCGCTTGATCCAGCCGTCGCGGGTCACGATGACGAAGGCGTCCTCGGCGACGATGTAGTCGTTGGCGGAGATCTCGATGCGGGCCTCGTCGGCCTCGGCGAAGGTGGTGCGGCGCTTTCGGCCATAGGCCTTGCGGACCTCGATCAGCTCCTCGCGGACCACGGCCCACAGCGCGGTCTCGGACGCCAGGATGGCCTCGATGCGGGCGGCCTCGGCCCGCTTGGCCGCCAGCTCCTCCCGGATGGCGAGGATCTCCATCTTCGCCAGCTTGTAGAGCCGGGTCTGCAGGATGGCCTCGGTCTGGAGGTCGTCGAGGTCGAAGCGGTCCATCAGCCGCTCGGCGGCGTCGCGCTTGCCCTCCGACGCCCGGATCAGCCGGATGGCCTCGTCGAGGTCGTCGAAGATCCTCTCGAAGCCCTCCAGGAGGTGGATGCGCTCCAACAGCTTGTCGAGCTCGTACTCGAAGCGACGCCGCACGGTCTCCAGGCGGAAGTCCAGCCAGGCCCGGATCACCATCTGCAGGTCCAGCCGCGCCGGGGTCGCGACCTCCGGGTTGTCCGTGGGCAGCAGGCAGGTCAGGTTGACGTGGTAGCGCTGCTGGAGCGGCGTGTGCTTGTAGAGGTAGGCCATGGCCGCGTCGAGGTCGGTCTGTCGGCGCAGCTCGAGCACCACGCGGATGTCCTCGGTGGACTCGTCGCGCACGTCGAGGAGCTGGGGCAGCTTGCGCTCCCGGATGAGCTGGCCGATGCGCTCCACCAGGGTGGCCTTGTTCAGGGTGTAGGGCAGCGAGGTGATGATCGCCAGGTGACGGCGGCCGGCCTTCTCGGTGGTGTGCTCGCCACGGACGGTGATCGGGCCCTGTCCGGACTCGTAGACCTGTCGCAGGTCGGCGCGGTCGGCGAGGATCTGGCCGCCGGTCGGGAAGTCCGGACCCTTGACCTTGCGGCACAGCTCCCGGACCGTGACCTCGGGGTCGTCGATCATCATCACGCAGGCGTCGATCACCTCGCGGAGGTTGTGGGGCGGGATGCGGGTCGCCATGCCCACCGCGATGCCCTCGGCGCCGTTGACGAGGAGCTGGGGGAAGCGGGCCGGGAGCACGACGGGCTCGAAGATCTGGCCGTCGTAGTTGGGCCGGTAGTGGACGGTGCGCTTCTTGAGCTCCTCGGTGAGCTCCAGGGCGAGGGCGGTCAGCCGCGCCTCGGTGTAGCGCATGGCCGCTGGCGGGTCGCCGTCGAGGCTGCCGAAGTTGCCCTGGCCGTCCACCAGGGTGTGGAGCAGGCTGAACGGCTGGGCCATGCGGACCATGGCGTCGTAGATCGAGGAGTCGCCGTGGGGGTGGTAGCGGGCCATGACCTCGCCGACGACGGCCGCGGACTTGCGGTACCGGGAGTCCGGCCCCAGGTGCAGGTTGTGGCGCATCGCGTAGAGGATGCGGCGCTGCACGGGCTTGAGTCCGTCGCGCACGTCGGGCAGGGCACGCGAGGTGATGACCGACAGGGCGTAGGACAGGTAGCGGCGCCGGGCGGCCTCGTGGAGGCGGACCGGCTGGATGTCCGGTGTCATCGCAGATCGGGGGCGGGGGAGGTCTGGGAGGGGGGAGTCGCGGGGACGTCCAGCCTAACCGCCTACCCCATGCCCATGGCGCTCCCCGCGCCGTCCGAGGCGGCCAGGATGCCCCGCTCTCCGTAGGCGATCCACTCGCGACCGGGGAGGGAACGCAGGACGCGGACCTCCTTGCCGGTGAGGTCCTGCTCCAGCAGGCCACCGGAGCGGGCGGGGGAGAGGATCTGTCCGGTCTCGGGATCCACCCAGGAGCGGGCGTCGAGTCCTTCGACCTCGGAGACCACGGAGGTGCGCTGGAGGTCGACCACCACGATGGTGCAGCGCTCGCCTTCGGGCAGGCGCACGGCGGCGTAGCGGCCACCGGTGATGCCCCAGACCCGGTCGACCTGGACCTCGAAGTCGAGGATGTCACGGCCCTCGGCGGCGGTCCCGGCCCGGATGCCGTCGGCGAGGTCGTAGTGCCCCAGGACGCCGTCCCGGTCGATGACCAGCAGGTCGGGCCGGCGGTTGACGAAGGCGATCTTGACGACCGGGACGTCCGCGAGCTGATCGGGGGGCTCCACGGCGTCCTTGCCGGTGGAGGGGTCCAGGATGCGCACGGCCCCCTTGGGGGTGATCACGCCCAGCCAGGTGCCGCTGCCCGACAGCGCCATGCCCTGGGCCCAGCCGAGCTCGAAGGCGCGGTTGGAGGCCAGGTCCCACCAGCGCACACCGCCGGAGCGAAGCTGGACCGCGACCACGTTGCCGCCGACGGCGACGTCGAGGGCCCCGAAGGTCTCGTGTCCGCCGTCGAAGACGGGGGTGCCGTCGCGCACCTTGAGCACGCTGACCGGTCCGCGCTCGGGCACGGCGACGAGGTAGTGACCGTCGCGATCGACGACGACGCGGCGCAGGGGCTGGCCGACGCGGTAGACGGTGCGCCGCTTGTCACCCTTCCAGACGGCGACGGTGTCGTCGTGGACCACGACCCGGTGGGCGCCGAAGCCACCGACGGCGGACACGGGCGCGATGCCCTCGGCCTCCGAGCTGCCGTGCATCAGGCCGTCGGCTCCGGCGACTTCGAGGTCGTGGGCGGTCCAGATGGCGGGACCGGCCGGATCGGGTGCACCGTGCTGCCGGGAGGCCGCGGGGGTCAGGTCCGGCAGGTTGAAGATGTGGACCGAGCGCTGGGTGACGACCGCCGCCCGCTCGCCCTTGGGCGAGAGCGCCAGGCCGATGATGCCGGAACCTCCCCGTGTCGCGAAGGAGCCGGCCAGGACGCCGTCGGCCACCCGCATCAGCGAGAGCCCGGCGGGACCCGCGCACAGCACCATGGTGTTGTCGCGGGTGAAGCACGCGTGCTCGGCCGCCATCTGGATGCGGTCCATCGGCAGGGCTTCGCGGGTGCGCAGGTCCACGAGGCGGGGCTGGCCGTCGTCGGCGAGACACAGCAGGCGATCGCCGCGGGTGTCGAACTCCACCGTGCGGCCGCCGAAGCCCTTCCAGGCGATGACGCGCTCCTGGTTGGGGATGTCCCAGAGGCGCACGAGACCGTCGACGGCGATCGAGCCGAGCAGGGCCCCCTCGGGGGAGAGCGCGACGCCCCGCATCGCCCGCACCCGGCCCGAGGTGCCCTCGCGGGTCTCCTGGAAGACCGGCGAGCCATCGGAGGTGCGGAACACGCCGACGTTGCCCAGGTCGTCGCCCACCGCGACCCAGGTGCCGCCGGCGATCAGGCCGAGGGCGCCGGTGACGGGGCCGCCGGGGCGGAAGACGAGGCCGGGCGTGCTCTCGCCGCGGCGCTTGACGGCGACGACGCCGCGCGCGTCCGCGGTCGCGACGGTGCCGCTGACCGCGTCATAGGTGCAGGCCGTGATGGCCGCGTCGTGGACGTTGGGGCAGAACTGGTCAGCGAGGGATGCCATGTGCGCGAAACTCTATCCTGTTGGCGGAGCTGATCGCCCATGACCCGACTCTGCCTGCTGTGGCACTTCCACCAGCCCGACTACCGCGACCCGCAGACCGGGGCGCCGGTGCTGCCCTGGGTGCGCCACCACGCACTGCGGGGCTACCGCGACCTGCCGCTGGCCATCGCCGAGCACGGCGCGTCGATGGCCATCAACCTCGTGCCGACCCTCGTCGAGCAGGTGGCCTGGTACGCGGGGGGGGGCAGCGACCCGTGGCTGGACCGGGTCCGGACGCCGGCCGAGGAGCTGGACGAGCAGGGGCGACAGGTGCTGCTCCGAGACGGCTTCGCCGGCCACCCGGCCCTGGTGGAAGCGGCGCCTCCCTGGCGCGAGCTGCGCCTTCGGCGCGACCAGGGGCGGGCCTTCGGGCCCGGGGCGCTGAGGGACCTCCAGGTCTGGTCGATCCTGGGCTGGACCGGCTGGTCGGCTCGCCGTGACCACCCGGAGCTGGCGGGGCTCGTGGCCCGGGGTTGCGGCTTCACCGAGGACGACAAGGCCACCCTGTTGTCCGTCCAGCGACGTATCTGCGTCGAGCTCCCCGAGCTGTGGCGGGCCGTGCCCGAGGTCAGCGCCAGTCCCTGGAGCCACCCGATCCTGCCGCTGCTGGTCGACGCCCGGCACGGGTGCCGGTGCCTGCCCGAGCTTCCCCCGGTCGACTTCGCCTGGCCCGGGGACGCGCGTCTCCAGCTCACCCGGGGCAAGCGGGCCATCGAGGCCCTGCTCGGGCGCGAGGTCACGGGGCTGTGGCCGCCCGAGGGAGCTGTCTCGCCCGAGGTCGTGGAGCTGGCGGTGGAGGCCGGCTTCTCCTGGCTGGCCAGCGACGAAGGTGTCCTGGAGCGCTCCGAGCGCCGAGGCGCGGGACGGGGCCCCTGGACACTGGCGAAGGGGCTTGCGGGCTTCTTCCGGGACCGCCACCTCTCGGACCACATCGGCTTCCGCACGGCGGGCCGGGACCCGGCGCAGTCGGTCACCGAGCTCCTGGACGGCGTGGCCGCCCGAGACGGCCTGGTGACGCTGGTGCTCGACGGGGAGAACCCCTGGGAGTCCCACCCGGACGCGGGCCACGGCTTCATGCAGGCCCTCGGGGAGGCGCTCGGCGCCCATCCTGGGGTCCAGGCCGTGGGCTTCGCGGAGGCGGCGAGCGACACGGTGGGCACGGTGGAGCGGGTCCACACCGGCGGGTGGATCAACGGCGACTTCGCCATCTGGATCGGCGACGAGGCCGACCGGGAGGCGTGGTCCCTGCTCGGTGAGACGCGCCGGGCGGTGCGGGAGGCGGGGGACCCACCGGAGGCGCTCGCGCCGGTGCTGGCGGCCGAAGGCTCGGACTGGTTCTGGTGGTACGGCCCGGAGTTCCACACCGAGCACCTGCCGGACTTCGATCGCCTCTTCCGCACCCACCTGCTCGCGGCCTGGCGGGCCCTCGGCCGGCGACCTCCGGCGCGACTCCTCCAGCCGGTCGGCACGACGCCGGCTCCCCTGCGGGACCGGGATCCCCTGGGAGCGGTCCGGCCGGGCGAGCCTCGCGCCTGGTGGGGGGCGGGGAGCTGGGACGCGCGTCGTCCCGGGGGTTCGATGGCCGGTGGCGTACAGGCCATCGACCGGGTGCTCTACGGTGTGGGGGACGGGTCCGTGCACGTGCGCCTCGACCCGCGCACGCCCCTGCCGCCCCTGGCCGGCGCGACCCTGCGGGTGGCGCTGAGCGGTGCCTCCGGTGAGCAGGTGTTCGAAGCGGCGGCCGCCGAGCTCGAGCACGGGCCGCTCGTGCACAGCTTCCTGGCCGAGGTTCCTGGACATCACCGCCTGTCCGTGCAGGTGCGCCGCGGGGGGGAGGTGCTCCAGGCCCTGCCCGACTCCGGCTCCCTCGGTGTAGACGTACCTTCGACCCGCCGGACGTGGCGAGGAGGGTGGCCTTGACAGCCCCGGCTCCTGGTAGCCTCGGGGCCTCCCTGCCTGGATGGAATGGACGAGATCGGCCTGGTGCTGGGGTTCCACCTGCACGTCCCCCTGGGCGCGCCATCGGCGCGGTGGGAGTGGCTCCACCGCTCGGCCCTGCGACCTCTGCTCGATACCTTGGCTTCAACGCCCGGTCCGCGGATCGTGCTCCACATGTCCGGGAGCTCCTGGAGCCGCCTGGCCGGCAGTGCGTCGACGTCTCTCCAGCGCATCCGCTCCCTCACCAACGGCGGCCAGCTCGAGCTGCTGGGCGGGGGCTGGACAGAGCCCTTCCTCGGCGCGCTGCCCGACCGGGACGCCCTGTCGCAGATCCAGCTCACTGCGAGGCAGCTCAAGCGTCGGATCGGCGTGATGCCCCGGGGGGCCTGGCTCCCCTGGGGAGCCTGGGACCCCCAGCTCCCGCGCACGCTGCGCCGGGCCGGCCTCGACCACGCCTTCCTGCCCGACGAGGCCTTCGCCGCCGCCGGCTGCCTGCCCCAGGACCTGGTGCGCCCCCTGCTCACCGAGCGGGAGGGCAGCACCCTGACCCTGTTCCCTCTCGATGGATCCCTGGCTTCCCGGGGCCCCGACCAGCCGGTGTCGGAGCTGATCGCCTACCTCCGTGGGCGAGCGGCTCCCGAGCGACGTCTCGTGTCCTGGATCGGCGACCTGGTGGACCTGGCCGAGGCCAGCCGGGGCCGGGGACTGCGCACCTGGCTCATGCAGCTCATGCGCAAGCTGACCACCAACGAGCACTGGCTCAAGACGATGTTCCCCAGCCAGGCGATGGAGCGGTTCGAGGAGCGGCGGCGCGTCTACCTCCCGACCTGGTTTCCACCGGACCTGGCGGAGTGCGCCCTGGAGCCCGAGGCCGTGGAGCGCTTCGGGGCGCTGCGGTCGGTCCCCCCAGCCGGCTGGGCGCCGTTCCTGTCCCGCTACGAAGAGGCCAATCGCCTCAACAAGGCCGTGCTGCGAGTCTCCAGGGACCTCCAGCGGCTCCGTCTCCACATCCGCAAGGCGGGCAGCGACGCCGACCTCAAGCGGGTGCTGGAGCTGTCGATCGAGGCCCTGGCCCGGGCCTCCTCGTCCGATCCGTTGTGGCATGCCCAGGGGCGCTGGACGGGGATCTACGACCCGAGCATCCGCCAGGCGGCCTGGAGCGCCGTCGTCGAGGCGGAGCGCACCATCGCCCGCACCCTCGGCCTGGTGCAGAAGGTCCGCTGTGAGCGGGCCGACCACGACGGGGATGGCCGCGAGGAGGTCCTCGTCCGGACGCCGCACCTGGTGGCGATGGTCGAGCCCGACGTCGGGGGTGCCCTCACCGAGCTCTCGCTGTGGGACCTGCCGGGCAACGTGCTGAACTCGATGACCCGGCGGGGCGAGCTGTACCACGACACGCTCCTGAGGGACGCCACCCTGCCGGCACTCATCCCCGGCGAGCCGGTCATCGAGATGCTGATCGCCCCCGACTTCGACGACTCGGACGAGGTGACCGACCCCGGGGGTCCGGTCGTGGTCGTGCTCGACGACGAGGACCTGGACTCCGGCCGGTGGACGCCGATCACGGGCGACGAGGAGCTCACCCTCGGCGACCGTCTCCACCAGGACCGGGGCGTGCGGGCCTCCTGCCTCGATCACTTCCTGGGGCCCGAGACCACGCTGGAGAACCTCTGGCGGGGCCAGCACTGCGAGGAGGGGGACTTCGTGCACGGGCGCTACCAGGTGCTCAAGGCCGAGACCCAGGCGGCGGACTGTGCCGAGATCCACATGGCTCGGGAGGGCCTCGTGCGACAGGCTGGCTCCAAGGGGGTCGAGGACCGGCTGGTCCAGGTGACCAAGCGCTACCTCTTCCACCGGGTCGTGCCCACCGTCGAGGTCCACTACGAGGTCGTGAACCGCTACCACTCGCCGGTGCGGAGTCAGTTCGCCGTCGAGTTCAACTTCGGCCTCGAGGGTCGAGTCGGTGACGGTGTGCTCATCGAGCCCGGAGACGGCCGACCCCTGCCCGTCACGAAGCGGGGGCGGCTGGAGGGGCTGGACCGGGTGGCGATCACCGACATCACCCGGGGACTGAAGCTCGTCCTGACCGCGGAACAGCCCGCGACCCTGTGGTTCTACCCGGTCGAGTGCGTGGTGGCGCGACGTAGCGGTCTGGAAACGGTGTACCAGGGCCAGTGTCTGCTGCTCGGGTGGCCCGTTAGCCTCTGGGGTGAAGAACGTGTCCGGTTCGATCTGAACCTGTCGGTGCAGCTCCAGCGCTAGCCGCGACGGACGCGGTCTGGAGTCCCTCCATGGCCCTCGGAAGCTTTGTCCTGGTCCTCCACGGGCACCTGCCCTACGTCCTCAAGCACGGCCGCTGGCCTCACGGAGAGCACTGGCTCTTCGAGGTCGCGGCCGAGACCTGGATGCCGCTGCTCGGAGCCGTCGAGCACTGCCTCGGCCAACACCGTCGCTTTCCCGTGACCCTCGGTCTGACGCCGGTGCTGCTCGAGCAGCTCGCGCACGACCGCTTCAAGGAGGGCTTCGTGGCCTGGCTGGGAGAGCGGTCCGAGCGGGCCAGCCGCGACGAGGCCGGCTTCCGCTCCACCGGTGAGCCCCACCTGGCCTGGCTCGCGGGCCGCTGGGGAGACCACTACCGCGCGATGCGGAGCCGCTTCGAGGCCCTCGACCGGGACCTGCCTGGGGCCTTCGCCCGGCACTGGGAGCGGGGGGTCCTGGAGCTGCTGAGCAGCAACGCCACCCACGGCTACATGCCGCTCTTGCTGCACGACGCCTCCTGCAAGGCCCAGATCGAGCTGGGACTCGACACCTCGGAGCGCATCCTCGGTCGGCGGCCGCGCGGGGTGTGGCTGCCCGAGTGTGCCTGGCGACCGGCAGGACCGTGGACGCCCCCGGTGCTCAACGGTGGGGCTCGCATGCGCCGGGGGACCGACCAGATCCTGGCCGACGCCGGGGTCGAGTACACCTTCCTGGACAGCCACCTCTTCGCCGGCAGTCGATCGGAGGGAATCCGCCAGGACGGGCGCTTCCAGAAGGTCTCCTGGGAGCAGGCCGGCTGGGACACGACGCGTGGCTGGCGGTCGCCGATGGAGCCCCACCTGGCGTCGTCCGACGGCGGCGACGGGAGGCTCTCGGTCTTCGCTCGCCACCCGCGGGTCTCGGAGCAGGTCTGGTCCGGCGAGGTCGGCTACCCGGGCGACGGGCGCTACCTGGAGTTCCACAAGCGACACGGCCAGGACGGCCTCAAGTACTGGAAGGTGACCGGCCGTGACGTCGACCTCGGCGGCAAGCACCCCTGGTACCCGGACGACATCCCCGGCGCGGTCCACGAGCACGCGCGGCACTTCGTCGAGAGCGTGCGCGGCATCCTCCACCAGCACCGGGAGCACACCGGTCGCCACGGCGTGGTGGTGGCGGCCTTCGACGCCGAGCTCTTCGGTCACTGGTGGCACGAGGGCATCGACTTCCTGCGCGACGTGCTCCTGGAGATCCAGGCCGACCCCGAGATCGAGGGCGAGACCGCCGGCGAGTTCATCGACCGGCACCCGGCGGACAAGATCGTCTGGATCCCGGAGGGCTCCTGGGGAGCTGGAGGCGACCACCGCGTCTGGCTCAACGAGGAGCTGCGGTGGACCTGGGAGGTGGAGTACCGGGCCGAGGAGCGCTTCGGCCACCTCTGCCTGACCCTGCCCTGGCAGGAGAACAGCCGCGTCCGCGGGGTGCTCGAGCGGGCAGGCCGAGAGCTGTTGCTGCTCCAGGCCTCCGACTGGCAGTTCGTGATCCACACCCGGGGCGCCCAGGACTACGGGCTCAAGCGCTTCGCCCTGCACGCGACCCGCTTCGATCGACTCTGTGACATCGCCGTCGACCTGGCGGCCGGTCGCCGGCTCGACCCCGTCCAGCGGGCCCAGGTCTCCGAGGTCGACACCCACGACGACGTCTTCGCCGTGCCGACCCTGAACCTGGACCTCTGGTCGACGGGGGCACCTACTTGAGCGGATCGGGCGCCGAGTGGCGCCGCGACCTGGCCACCGGTGCCTGGACCCTGGTGGCGCCCGAGCGCCGGTCTCCACCGGCGCACCGGCCGCAGCCGGTCGACGCCGCCTGTCCGCTCTGCGACGCCGCAGCCCTGGAGGTGCTGGACCGCACGGGGCCGGAGACCTTCGCGGTCGCGCACGCCTGGCCGGCGCTTCGCGTGGAGCGCCCCTGGCAGGAGGGCCTGGCTGACCGGGTCCCCGCCCTCGGCGCCCACGAGGTCCTGGTGGAGGACAGCCACGACCCCGCGGGGCGGGACCGCCGTCGCCTCCGGGATCACCTGGAGCTGTTGGAGCGTCGGGTCGACGACCTGCGTGGAGACCTGCGGCTGAAGGCCTTCGTGTGGGTGCGAGACCAGGGGGGTGGTCTCTGCCGGCCTGGTGAGCACCCTCACGGTCAGCTCTTCGCCCTGCCGGTGGAGCTGGCGCTCCCGCCGCTGCCCGGCGAGGTGCCGGCCCTCGCCCTGTGGCGCGTGGGGCAGGCGCGGGCGGTGGTCGCGGCCGCGCCTCGCACCGACCACGAGGTGTGGATCCTGCCCGGCCGGGTCGAGGAGACGGCGGAGGTCCTCGGTCGGGTCCTCGGCGCCCTGGACCAGGTGCTGGGCGGCCCGCCGGTGAGCTGCGCCTGGACGAGAGCCGCTCGCGGAGGTGGGGGTCACCTGGTCGTCGTGCCCCGCCTGCGGGGTCCCAGCGCCCTCGACCTGGTGCCCTTCGGGGTGGCGGGACTCAGCTCGGAGGAGGTGGCCGAGGCGCTGCGGAGTGCTGCCGGCTGAGCCGCCTACTTGTCCTTCTTCTTCTTCTTGTCCTTCTTCTTCTTCTTCTTGTCCGGCTCCTCCTCGACGGGAGCCGGCGCCGGCTCGAGGCCGGGGCAGAGGGAGCGGAAGTCGGGAACCTCGTCACCGAGCACCACCCAGGCCCCGTGGGTGCTCTCGTCGGGACACTCGACCTGGGCGAGGTGGGTGCCGATCACGATCTCCAGCCGAGGCTTCACCGCCTGGCCGTCGAGGTAGAGGCGGAGGCCCTCGTCGGTGGGGGCCTCGATGGTCAAGAGCGTCCGGGAGTCGACCTCCGACCGCAGGGCCTCGAACAGGGCCTGGGCCTCGCGATCGGCGACCAGGGTGGTGTCCCAGTTGAAGAAGAGGTCCTTCTCCAGGGCCTTGCGCCAGAAGTCGAGGGCGGCCTGCTCCTTGTCGCCGGCGAAGAACTCCATCACGCCCTGGTAGTAGTAGATACCGGCCAGGGTGAAACCGGGGAGGATCGAGGTCTCGTCGGGGGCGCCGGCTTCGGCGCCGGTCAGCAGCTCACGGGCCTGGTCGAAGTCGCCCTCGGCGATGGCGTTGACGGCCTGCATGAGGCTGTCGTCGACGGCGGAGGCGTCGGCGGGGCCGGCGTACATCGCCGCGCTGAGGAGGGCGACGAGCGCCAGGGATCGAGGGGAGGGGGCAGTCATCTCATCAAGCCTGGTTGGCGGGTACAGGAGCGCGACACCGAGGCGGGTCCCAGGGTGCAAGCCTAATCGATGTCAGCGGGTGCTCCAGGGACGGTGGCCTGGCCGGGCCGCCCGTGGGCCGCCTCCGAGGACCGAAACTCCACGGACGCGGGCGCATCCACCCGGAGGTGTCCCCAGGCCTCTCGATCCTGATCCCGATCTTCAGCGGTGCCTGCACACCGCCGTGCGCGGACGGATTCGGTCGGGACGAGGACGGCAATTGCGTGCCGTACCGGGTGCCCGACGACACCGGTGGGCAGGTCGTCACGGACACCTCGACCCCCGAGCCGACCCTGGACCTTCCCGGCTTCGCCTACGGGGACCCGATCATCACCGCGGGCAGCGAGTCGACGGCGTTGACCGGCAGCCTCTTCGAGTTCATCGACGTGGTCGCGCTGGACGGTGACCACGCCGTCGCCAGCGGGCAGGGCGGCTACGCCCTGGTGAGCCTGGAGGACGGCCACCTCCTCTGGCAGGAGGAAGGGCTGCGCTGGCTGGACGTGGCCTGGGACCCCTCGCTGCAGACCCTCTTCCTCGGGTCCCGGGAGGCCGAGGTGCGGGCCGTCGACCTCTCCGACCGGGAGGCGCCACGTGAGCTGGGCCAGGTCCAGGCCTGGACCGGCTTCCACGAGGACCTCGCGGCTGCCGACGGCCTGCTGCTGGTCGCGGCCCGGGACGGGGGCGCGGTGCTGCTCGACGGGTCCAGCCTGGAGCCGATGAGCGTCATCGACGTCTCGTGGGCCAGCGCGGTGGGGCTCGCGGGAGACCGGGCGGTGATCGCCGACGGGGCGGAGATCGTGCTCTATGGCCTCGAGGACCCGGAGGTCCCCGCCGAGCTGTCCCGGGTGAGCCTGCCGGCCACCGGCCGCGACATCGACTTCGACGGCGAGCACGTCGGCGTGGCCCTCGGAGGCCACGGCGTGGCGGCGCTGCGGATCGACCAGGACGCGCTCGAGCTGCTGGGGACCTTCGCGCTGCCGGGCAGCAGCTACGGGGTGGCGCTGGACGGGTCCTCTCTCTGGGCGTCGGCGTGGTCGGAGGTCGCCCTGATCTGGCTGGGGGAGGGGGGGCCGGTGGTCGTGGGCACGGAGCCGATCAGCGAGGCCACGCTCGGCATCGGCGCCGCCGGGGGGCGGGCCGTGGCGGCGGACTGGACCGCGACCACCGCCCTGCACCGGGTCGACGGCCTGGCCGGTCCCGAGCTCAGCGTGTCGCCCATCGCCTGGGCGACCGGCGAGGAGCAGACAGGGGCGACGGTGTCCTTCCTCAACCTCGGCGCCATGGACCTGGTGGTGGAGGTCTCCGTCGAGGACCGGGACGTCTCGCTGGACCCGTCGAGCCTGTGGCTGGAGCCGTGGGAGGAGGGGCGGATCACGGTGCACAGCCGCGCCTCGGAGGCCCTCTCCGACGTGCTGACCTACACCAGCAACGACCCCGACGAGGCGGCGGGCGAGGTGGAGCTGCGGTCGGGGGGAGCGACCACGGGCCAGCCTCACGGGCCGCTGAACCTCGAGGGCTACGTGCCGCCGGACACGCAGCTCGTGCCCTACGATCTCGCGGACCAGGCCGGACGGGTGACGGTCCTGGCCTACTTCACCCTCACGTGACCCCTCTGTGGCCTGGAGGTTCCAGAGCTGCAGGAGGTCCTGGCGGAGCCCTTCGCGGGCCAGCCGGTGGACGTGTGGCTGGTCGACGTGCAGGACAGCTTCGAGCTGTCCTACGCCTGGGTCGTGGAGGCGGGCATCACGCTGCCGGTGCTGCTGGACGGGGAGGGGTCCGCCTACTGGAGCTACGACCACGGGGAGGCCGGGCTGGTCTCGGCCCCGTACCCGGTCCACGTGGTGGTCGATGGTGAGGGCGTCATCCGGCTGTTCTCCCGTGAGAGCGAGCTGGATCTCGTGATCGATGCGGTCCAGGCGGCGCTGGAGGCCTTGTAGGGTGGGAGGCCCGGGTCCGGCCGGCCGTTCTCGCGGGACGCGCTTCGTCTCCGGGGGACGGGAGAGCGCGACCCCCGCTGCGCCGATCGAGGACGGTCCAACGTCCGCCGGCCGGCACGGATCCTGCTGTCCACAGGGAGCCACCACCCCCGCGGGAGGTCCCCATGTCCCCGATCGCCGCGACCGCCCTGCTCACCCTGACCGCCTGCACCCGGGACTACGCGCTGGTCGAGCATCCCGACGACCCCATCGACGCGCTGATCGAGGTCGCGCCGGATCACCTGGACTACGGGCTCGCCGAGGAGGGCGAGGTGGCGGTCCAAGCGCTCCGGGTGCACAACATCGGCACGGTCGCCGCCGACGTGTCCGTGGTGATCACCCCGGCTCCGGCCTCCTTCACGGTCCTCGAGCCGAGCCTCCCCGCGACCGTGACCGTCGGCGACACCCTGGAGGTGGCGGTCGCCTACGAGCCCCACGACGCCGTGGAGGTGGCGGTCGCCGAGGTCTACCTGGAGGACAGGGAGTTCCCGGAGGACGTCGTCGAGCTGCTGGGGTCGCTGGCGGTCAGGATGCTGGAGGTCGAGCCCGCGGTGTACGACTTCGGCCCGACCGGGATCGGCTGCGCCGAGGAGGTGACGCTGACCCTGACCAGCGTCGGCGAGCTGCCGGTGCGAGTGGAGTCGCTGGCCGAGGCCGGGGAGGGGTTCGCGCTGCTGGAGCCGCCTTCGTTGCCCGTGGACCTCGAGCCTGGGGACAGCCTGGAGGTCGAGGTCCAGTACCAGCCCCTGGGGAACGCCGCGTCGGAGGGAACGCTGTGGGTGGGAGCGGACACCGATGCCGGCCGCCACACCGCGGTCCAGACCGGCGAGGGCACCGAGGAGCTCTTCTGCCTCGGCTACGACGAAGGCGCCTCCTTCGACCTGTCGTTCGTCTTCGACTCCTACGAGGCGGACATCGCCTTCCTGCTGGACACCACCGGCTCGATGTCCGGCACGGCTTCGCAGGTCGCCAGCGGCTTCCAGTCCATCGCCTCGAAGCTCGCCGAAGCCCGCGAGGACTTCACCTACGGGTTCGCGACCTTCGACGACTACAACTACAGCTCCTACGGAGCCGGAGAGGACAAGCCCTTCGACCTGCAGCAGCAACAGACCACGAACGTCGGCCTCGTGCAGGCCGCGCTCGACGCCATCTCGATCCACTCGGGGGGGGACGGCCCCGAGTCGGGCATCGAGGCCCTCTACCAGGCGGCCACCGGCGCCGGCTACGACCAGGACTGCAGCGGGACCCGCGACCGGAGCACCGACGTGTCCCCCTTCGTCGCCTCGGCCAGCGATGCCTTCAAGGGGCGCCTGCCGGGCACCTACGACGCGGCGGTCGAGGGCACCGGCGAGCTGGGTGGCATGGGCTTCCGGGACTCCGCGGTGCCGATCTTCGTGCTGGCGACCGACAACTACCTGCGCGACCCGGACGCCGGCTACCCGAGCCCGGGCGGTTGCCCCTTCGATGCCGGCGCCAGCGACACCATCTCGGCGATCCTGGCCCTCGAGGGCCAGTTCATCGGCATCGCCGTCACCAACCTCGAGCCCCTGGCGCAGATGGAGGCGCTCGCGGCGGCCACGGGCTCCTACGGGGACATGGATGGCGACGGTCTGGCGGAGGAGGCGGCGATCTCGTTCAGCTCGGGGTCCCTGGCGGACACGGTCGCCGACGCGATCGTCGGGCTGGCCGGGCACGCGCACTTCGATCGGGTGACGCTGGAGGTGGTGACCGATCCGTGCGACATCGTGCTGTCGATCGCGCCGCGGTCCTACGAGGACGTCGAGGCGGGCACGGAGCTCGAGTTCACCGTCGAGCTCTACCTGCCGGCGGGCACCGAGGCGACCGCGGAGTGCCTGACGGCGGAGCTGCACCTGGTGGGGGACGAGCGGGTGGTGCTGGAGGCGACGACGGTGACGTTGGCGGTCGAGCAGGGGGGCGTGGGTGGTCGACCACGGCGGAGCCCGGCCCCGCCCTGAGCGCACCCCCCGCGAGGTAGCGTCGAGCCCTCCCCCCCGGGCACTTGTTCCCACGTGGCACGACGGGCACCACGACGCAGCCTCCAAGACCAGGCCCAGGGGGTGCTCTCCGGCCGAGAGCACGCCGACCTGCCCCGTCTGATCCTGTTGATCCACCAGATCAACCCCACCGGACGCGGACGGGACCCGGACACGGAGGCCCGCCACTACCGGCTCAAGGCCGCCCTGCAGTCCCTGCTCATCGCCCGCTTCGGCGCCGAGCTGGAGGTGGAGGAGACCGCGCCCGACACCGTGGTCCTGAGGCGGCGCCTGGACGGCCGCGACGCCGCCCACGCCCGGGTCGACGAGCTGGACGAGGAGGCCCGGCTCTGGGTGCGGCGCCACCTCGACCCCGTCGTCGAGGTCCCGGCCTCCCGCCCGGCCACAGCCACGACCCCCCACCCCGAGCCGGCCTCCTCCCCACCGGGCGACCTGTACGAGCAGGGACGGGCAGCCCACGCCGAGTGGGACCACGACCGGGCCACCGCCTGTTGGCGGGCCTGCCTGCGCGCCCGGCCCGACCACCTGGGCGCGGCGCGGGCCCTGGCCGCCATCTGGGTCGACGAGCTGGCCCAGGGAGAGCTGCTGGTCGCACTCTCCGGCGAGCTGCCGCAGTCCACGCTCGCCGACCGGGAGGTGGCCTCCGCCCTGGCGCTGGCCCTGGCCCGCTCGGGTCAGGCCGAGCGGGCCTGGCGCACCCGACCGCCCGCGGAGACCGATCCCCGGGCGCCCGAGACCTTGACCGCCCTGGCACGTCGCGCCCTGGAGGGCCGAGACCTCGCCGAAGCGCGGCGGGCCATCGACCTGCTCGCCGAGGTCGAGCCCGGCTGGCGGGACCTGCCGAGGCTCCAGGCCCGCCTCGGCGAGGCCCGACGGGCCGCGCGTGCCCCTTGGCATGCCCGCATCGACGCCGCCCTGGCCGAGCAGGACTGGGGCACCCTGCAGCAGGTGCTCGAGGAGGTCTCGAGCCGCTGGCCGTCCGACGAGGTCGCCGCCTCCGCCCGGGCGAGGCTGGAGCGGCACCAGGCGGCCCGACACAAGGACCGGCTGCGCGAGCAGGCGCGCGCCAGCGAGGACCGGGGGGAGCTGGACCTGGCCCTCGCCCGCTGGCGGAGGCTGCGCGCCCTCGGGGAACCAGGAGCGGAGCGGGAGGAGAGGCGCCTGGCGGAAGCGCTGCGGGTCGCCACGGAGCGGCGCAGGCTCTCAGGGCTCCGCGAGCGGATCGCGGCCGGCGGCCCGGGCGCCTGGCGCACCTGGATGGAGCTGGACGGGCCGGAGCGCGAGGCGCTGGCGGAGCTGGTGCCGGCCTCGCTGAGGCCGCTGTGCGAGCAGGTCCGCGCCCAGCTTCCCCGCCGGAGCTGGGCCCGGGCCGCGAAGGCGCTGCCGGACCTGCTGGAGGCCGAAGCCCACCTGGACCGGTCGGACTGGCGCGCCGCGCAGGCCACCCTGGAGGACCTCTCGGTGCTCGGGCCGCTGCTCCGGGCGCCCCGGACGCGGCTGGACGCCCTCCGTGCAGACCTCGCGGAGGCCTGCCTGGCGCGGGCGGCGGGTCGGCTGGAGGCCGGAGACCTCGACGCCGCGCTGACCGCCCTCGGCCGGATCCCCGGCCCGCTCACCGGCGACCTCGCCAAGCGCGAAGCCAGCCTGCAGGCCGTGCTCCTGGAAGCCTCCCGGGCCCACTCCTTCGAGACCCTCCTGGCGACGGACCGAGCCCTGGAGGCCTGGCGGCTGGCCCGCGGCCTGGTCCACCGTGGCGAGCCCTGGCGGTCGCGGGTCGAGCAGGCCCGCCAGGCGGTGGAGCGGGCCTGGGGTCTGGAGGTGGCGCCCCCCGGCACCGGCGAGGTCACGGTCGCCGCCCACCGCCTCCTCCAGCACGGCGCCGGCTACGAGGCCCAGGTCGACGCGGACCACGGGCTGCTCTACCTCCTGGACACCTACGGAGAGCTGCTCGTCGTTCGCGCCGTCTCGCTCGCCGGTGGTGTGGTCGACGACGTCCTCAGCCTCCGGCTGCCCGAAGCCATCGGGCTCGCCACCTGCCGCGTCCACGCCGGCACGCTCTGGGTGCTCGGGCGCTCCGGGGTCCTCCACCTCGGTCTCCACCCCTGGCGCCTGCTGGACTACCAGACCTTCGGCGACGACACCTGCGCCGACGCCCACATGGGCCCCGACGGCAGGATGCTCTGGCGGGGCCAGGAGGACGACACCTGGACGGTCCACGACACGTGCGGCTGGCGGGTGATCCGGAAGCTGTCCGGCGTGGCGAGCTGCGTCCCGATCGCCCACGAGAGGCGGCCCCTCATGGCGCTGCTGCACGGCGGCGACCGAGGGCTGTCGTTCGTGAGCGCCCTGGGCTCGAGGACCCGCCTGCCCTCCTGGGACCGGCTGAACCACCCGCGCTCGATCGCCGCGGGTCCGATCCCCGGCACCGCGATCTGCCTCGGGGTGAGCAGCGACGAGGTCGACCCCCCCCGCTACGGTCCCCTCGAAGTCCTCGGCTGGGAGCACGGCGCCAGGGAGGGGCCGGTGCTGCACATCCCCGCCAGCGACCGGGCGGCCAGCGCCCAGGTCACCGCGTCCAGGGAGACGGGCCTGGCCTACGGGCTCATGGGGTGCTCGGACCAGGGACGGCTGCTGGTCGCCTGGACCGGCGGCGCGACCACGCTGCACGAGCAGTGGCGGCTCCGGGTCCCGCCGATGTGCCTGCTCGTCCACGACGACCGCAGCCGCGTCGTCGGCCTGGCCGGCGCCGGGCTGGAGGGGTGGTGGTGGCAGCAGCTCGGGCGCGAGCCCCCCGAGGTGCCGGAGGTGGGCTGGCTGTGCACCACGCCGCTGCCCCCCATGGACGCCCCCTTCGGCACCTGGCGGGACGTGGTCTTCCAGCAGAGGATCCAGCGCCGCCTCCGGCAGCTCGGCGACTCCCCACTGGAGAGGCTGCGGGACTGGATCGCGGCGCCCAAGCGCACCCGGGAGGAGCTGGCGGAGGGCGCGATGGTGCTGTCGGCCCTGGAGTGCTCCGAAGAGGCAGAGGCCCTGGCGCGCCGGCTTCACGAGGAGGGGGGTCGGGCGCCGGGGCAGGCCCTGCTCGTGCTCGCCCACGAGGTCGCGAACCGGCGCGACTGGGAGGGCGTTCGCCGCCTGCTGAGCCAGGACCCCGCCGAGCTGGCGATCGCCGACTGGGGGGTGCACCTCGCCCTGCTGGGGGCGATCGCCGCCGCCTGGACCGGGGGGCTGGAGCGGGCCGTCAGCCTGCTGGGCGCCGCCGGAAGCCTCCTCGACCACGAGCGGCTCCAGGAGCTGTCGGGCATGATGGGTACGCTGCTCGGCGGCCACCCAGGGCAGGCGGGCTCGGAGCCCGAGAGGCGGGGCCGCCACCGGGTGGAGTGCCTGTGGTCGGCCCACCGCTGCCTCCAGGAGGGGGACGGTCGAGGCGCGCTGGCGCACCTCTGCGACCCCGAGAGCTACGTGGTGGACTGCCTGACCATCCACACGATGCGGGCCACGGCATGGCTGGACCTCGAGCCACGGGGACCCGGCGAGCGCCTGCGCCGCCGCCTGGACCTGCACCTCTTCCTGGACGCCCTGGAACGGCGACCCGCCGAGCTCCCCGTGGCTTGCGGAGCCTGGCAGGTCGACCGCCACCCCGAGCTGCCGGACCGGGTGAGGCGGGTGGTGGTCTCGGCTTGATGGACGTCGAGGCCCATGGACCGATCGCCCAGGCGCACGAGGCCGCGGACTCCTCGTCGCCGGCCCTCTGGCGGAGCCGCGAGTCCCTGGGCTACTCGATGTAGCCCAGCTCCCGAAGCTGACGCTGGGTCTCGCTGTCCAGCGTCGGCGTGACCACCGGCACGGCCGGTGCCACGTCGGCGTCGAGGAAGCGCCCCAGGCGGTGGGCGCGCTCCACGGGGGGCAGGCGGCCGAAGGTGGCCTCGGCGGGCTGGGACAGCAGGTCGTTGGTCTCCGAGGGGTCGTCGGAGAGGTTGTAGAGCTCGTCGCGGTCGGGGCCGTGGATGAGCTTCCAGGAGCCCAGGCGCAGGGCCTTGCGCTCCTGGCCGTAGCGCAGGGCCTCGGCCACCGAGGGCCAGGCGCTGACCGGGGTGCCGACCGGGTGGTCGAGGGCCTCGTAGAGGTCGCGCACGGCGCGAGGGCAGGGGTCGATGCACTCGGGGCGCTCGGCCGCGGCCGTGCCCCCGCAGGTGCTCGGGGGGGCCTCCTTCTCGCACAGCACCCGGCGCACCGGCTGGCCGAGGGGCTCGAAGAGCGGCAGCCCGTCCAGGGCGCTGCGGGCCTTCACACCGGCGACCTCGAGCAGGGTGGGCAGGATGTCGGTCGTGCGCACCGGTCGATCGACCAGGCCGGGTCGCAGGTTCCGGGGCTTGAAGACGATCAGCGGGACCCGCACCAGCTCCTCGTACAGCGTGTGGCCGTGGCGGGTGTTGGGGGGCACCGGCTGGCCCGCGTAGGCGTCGGGGTGGTCGCCGAACTCCTCGCCGTGGTCCGATGTGACGATGACCCAGGCGTTGTCGGGCACGCTCGCCAGCAGGCGACCGATCTGCTCGTCGGCGTAGCGGATCTCGGCGTCGTAGAAGCGCTCGACCGGGTCGGCGTAGTCGTTGGGCAGGCCTCGCAGGTGGCGCTCCGGCGGGGTGTAGGGCCCGTGGGGGTCCATGAAGTGGACCATCAACAACCAGGAGCTGCGACCCTGGCTGCGCACGTAGGCGATGGCCTTGTCCGCCTGGCGCTCGGCCGGGGTGTAGGCTCGCTCGGAGAGCAGCTCCAGGCCCAGCTCGTCGAGGGGCTGGAGCGCCAGGGGCATGTGGCCCAGGCCGAGGCTGTCGTCGTAGTAGTCGAAGCCCCGGTCCAGCCCGAACAGCGACTTGAGCCAGGCGTTGGTGACGATGGCGCCCGTGGTGTAGCCGGCCCGTCGGAGGTAGCCGGCGAAGGTGCGGCTGTCCTCGCTGAGGCCCGACCCGAGGTTGCGATCACCGTCGTTGATGCCGGCGCCGTGGTGCTCGGGCTCCAGCCCCGTGAGGATCGAGGCGAAGGACGGCAGGGTCCAGGAGGAGCCGGACATCGCCTGGGTGTAGACGAAGCTCTTCGCCGCCAGGCGGTCGAGGTTGGGAGTGATGTCCAGGTCGTAGCCGTAGGCGCCGAGGTGATCGGCCCGCAAGGTGTCGACCACGATGAGCAGCACGGGAGGCTTCTGGGCCCGCGGGGCGGGGGGCGGATACGACGGCTCCATCAGGGTCGGGAGCGGCAGGCGGACCAGCCAGCAGGCGACGGCCACCAGCGCCGTGATCCGGGTGACGTCGGGCGTGCGGGCCTCGACCATGCGGGCGACGCCGAGGGTCACGACCCCTCCCAGCACCAGGATGCCGAAGTCGACGGCGAGGGCCTGGGCGGAGAACGCGCTCGCCAGGGCGTTGAGGTTGGCCACGAGGCCGACCACGGTGCAGACCCAGGCGCCGGCGAGGGCGCCCCAGCGGAGCTGCTCCTTGTCGCGGGTGAGGAACAGCGCCGCCACCAACACGACGCCGCAGCAGACCATGCCCACCGGAAAGCCGGGCCAGCCGGGAAGCCCGCGCTCCATGAGCTGGAAGGAGAACTTGCCGCCGAGCAAGAACCCCCCCGTCCCGGCCCAGATCCACCAGGCGAGGGCGACGTTGCGAGCACCGAGGGCCCCCATGACCCCGCCGATCAGGGCCGGCAGCACCGCGTAGAGCGGCGCCAGCGTCAGCACCTCCACCACGGTCAGCGGCGGCTGGAAGAGGGCGAAATTGACCAGGTCCTCAGCCCCGAACAGGGCGAGCCCCGTCACGACGCCCAGGGCCAGTCCTCTCAGCATCAGCTCTCGGTCCATCACCAGCAGCCTGTTGGGCCCACCCAGGATAGCGCGAGCTCTGCCCCGACGGCCAACCATGCGCATTCGCTTCTTCGCCTACTTCTACCCTCCCTGCATCGGGGGAGGCGAGGTGATCCTCGCCAACCAGGCGAGGGCCCTGGCGCGGCGAGGGCACGAAGTCCACGTGCACTGCACCGCCTTCACCAACCTGGACCTGTCCACCGCGACGGAGCACGGCGAGGTGCTGGAGGAGGGCGTGCACGTGCACCGCCACCGGTCCTGGGTGCTGCCGCTGGCCAATCCCCTGGAGAAGGACGCCGTCACGCCGGGCATGTGGCGAGGGGCGTGGGCACCGGCCGAGCTGCACGTGTGCATGGGCTACCCGTCGCTGCACCTCGACGCCTGCAGCCTGCGCCACCGGCTGGCCGGGCCGCCTCTGATCGTGCAGAACTACGTGACGGCGGAGTTCCTGGACGAGATCCTCGACGGACGGGGGGGGGCCAACAAGCGGATCCGCTCGCTCTACTGGCACACCTGGGTCCGCCACCAGCTCCGGCGGGCGAACCTGGTGCTGGCGGACTCCCCTCTCGCCGCCGAGGGCCTGCGCAGTCGGCTCGGGCTGGACAACGTCGCCTACCACATGGGCTCTGGGGTCGACCCCTCGGAGTTCGAAGCCCTCACCGCGGCCGAACTCTCCGGAGCTCGCGAGGACCTGGGCCTCGGCCAGGACCGGCTGCTGGTGGCCCCCTCTCGGATCAGCCGGCAGAAGGGCGCCGACCTGCTGGTGCAGGCCGCCGGCCCGCTGCTGGGAGAGGGCTGGCGGCTGGTGTTCCTGGGACCGGTCAACGAGCCCGACTACCACCAGCAGGTGCTGGAGCTGGCCGCTCCCTACGGCGACCGGGTGGTCTTCGGACGGCTGCCGCGGCCCAGGTTCCTGGCGCTCGTGGCCGACGCCGACGCCGTGTGCCTGCCCTCGCGGGGCGAGGCCGGTGGAGGGGTGGTGCTGGAGGGCATGTGCGCCGGGCGCACGGTGGTCTGCTCCGACGGGGTGGAGGCCGCCCGGGAGGACTACCTGGAGCACGGCGTGAACGGCCTGATGCACCCGGTCGGCGACGTCGAGGCCCTCCGGGCCTGCCTGGACCGGGCGATGACGGAGGACCTCTCCGCGATGCAGGCCGCGGCACGGGATACCGTGCTCGGCCGCTACACCTGGGAGGCCAGCGTGGACCACCTCTGGGGCCTCTGGAACCAGGCAGCAGGAGGGCGCCTTGGCTGAGCCGACCCTGAGCGTGCTGATCCCCACCCTGAACCGGGGGCAGCTCTTCCACGACACCGTGCGGCAGGTGCTCTCCCAGTCCTACGGGGACCTGGAGCTGATCCTCGTCGACCAGTCCGAGCCCGAGCCGCGGGCGGCCAACGAGGCGCTCCTGGCGGAGCTGGACGACCCGCGGGTGGTCTACCTCCACCTCGACGTGAAGGGCCTGCCCAACGCCCGCAACGAGGGCATGGCCATCGCCCGCGGCGAGATCTGGCTCTTTCTCGACGACGACGTCATCCTGCTGGGCGACGTGCTCCAGGCCCACGTCGACGCCTACACCGACCCGGCGGTCGGGGGGGTCACCGGCCGGATCGTCGAGCGCACGGTGCGCCCCAACGTGGAGGACACCCGCAACGAGATCTCGCCGGGAGGGCGGGTCCTGACCAACCTCTGGGGCACGGAGATCTGCGAGATCCAGACCCTGAAGGGCGCCAACATGAGCTACCGAGCCGAGGCCTGCCGGCAGATCGGCGGCTTCGATCGGCAGTACATCGGCACGGCGCTGTTGGAGGACACGGACTTCTCCGAGCGCATCCGCGCCGCCGGCTGGAAGCTGCTGTTCCTGCCCGCCGCGGAGCTGGTCCACCTCTCGGCGCTGCAGGGCGGCGTGCGGGTCGAGGACGCCCTGCGCACCGAGATCTGGCGCTTCCGCAACTGCACCTACTGGTCGCTCAAGCACCGGGGCGTCAGCTCGCTTCCCCTGCTGGCCGCCACCTATGGGGGCATCGCGGTGAAGCGGGCGATCGAGTGGCGTCACCCCGCCGCCTTCGGCGAGCTGACCCGGGCCTTCGGGCGGGGCATCCAGGCCTGGCGGGAGGGGCCGGACGAGGCGCTGCCGGGGTAGGGCGACCCCGCTCGGGGGGCGGAGGCCCACAACGCCGCCGGTGGTGGGTCACCCCGGTCGTTGTGGGCTCCAGTGACCCACAACGCCGCCGGTGGCGGGTCACCCCGGTCGTTGTGGGCTCCAGTGACCCACAACGCCGCCGGTGGCGGGT
>CAZCVP010000062.1:34101-36489 GCA_964501915.1 uncultured Enterobacterales bacterium | reverse complement strand
CGGTGTCGGTGGCGGTGTCGGTGTCGGTGTCGGTGTCCGAGTCGGCGTCCGAGTCGGTGACGGTGGCGGTGTCCGTGTCCACGTCGGACTCCGTGGCGCGGGGCTCCCCCTCCTGCCCACCCCACCATGGGCCCTGGAGGCACGAGACGAGACCGAGGGCACAGACCGCGAGGAGGAAGGGTCGGCGGCGGGACATCGGGGCTCCCGGTGGGCGATGACCCCAGCTTGCCCCCGACCGTGGGGGCATGCAAGTCGGATTCGCACAAACCATCGGGCATATTGGCCCACCTGCGTGCGGTATCGCTATATTCTTCGGTCAAGACACCCGACCGCGCCAGAGAATTGTCGGAATACTGCAAACGCCCGAAGACCCGACCGCCCTCGGTACACGTTGAGTGTGGGACCCCCTCTCCCACTCCCCGCCCCGCACCCCGAATCGCTGGAGGACTCCATGATGGTCTGGTCCGTCCTGCTCACGCCCGCCCTGGGAACCCCCGTCCTGCCGACCCTGGAAGATCAGGGCTTCATCCTGGAGGCCGACGAGGACGGCCTCTTCCAGCAGGGCATCAACTCCCCCACCATCGGCTACGACCCGGATCGCGGCCTCTGGCACCTCTACTTCGAGTCACCGATCCCCGACGAGGACGTCGCCGACGGGTGCGAGAAAGGTACACGCATCGGCCACGCGACCAGCTCCGACGGGCTGACCTGGAGCCTCTCGAAGGACGCCGCCCTGGAGCCCGTGCCGGGCACCGACTACGGCTGTGGCGTCGCCCACCCCAGCGTGGTCTACGACGGCGGCCTCTTCCACCTCTTCTTCAAGGCGTCCGATCTCGCCCTGGAGGAAGGCGGCCACGACTCGACGCCCGGGGTGGCCTACGCGGTCTCGACCGATGGCCACAACTTCCTCGTCGAAGGCCTCGTGGCCGAGAACGTGGCCGACGAGGACGACAAGTACCCCGGCATGGGCTTCCCCACGGTCGTCGTGAGCGCCGGGGAGATGCTGGTGATGTTCGTGCGCTCGCCCGACGCCTACCTCGCCCGATCCGGCGACGGCGGCATCACCTGGACCACGGACGCCGCCCCCGTGCTCACGGCCGGCGAGCACGTCTCGTGGGCCTCGGAGCGCCTCAACGGGCCCTCCATGATCTGCCACGGCCCCGACCGGCCCGGCGGCCTGAGTGCCGTCATCGGCGGCAAGGACGCCTCCGGGGCCCTCACCCTGGGCGTCGCTCGGAACGGCCCCGGCACCGCGGGCTGGGAGCTGGCCGAGGACGCGGTGATCTCCACCGAGCCCGGCTGGACCCACTGGGACGCGATCTCCACCGACACCGGTCGCCTGATCTACTACTCGGCGGAGGACGGCGACGGCCGCAAGGCCATCGGTGTCAGCGCCACCGACCTGGACTTCGCCACGGCGTCCGGCAAGGTCTGCGACGGGCGCTGACCGGGGGCTCCCGACGTCCGCTCCTCAGAACCCGTAGGCGGGGTTGTCGCGGTCGAAGTCGCGGTCCGAGAGCGGCGCTCCCAGGCGCAGCCCTGCCCACACGTAGTCCTCCACGAGGACCAGTCGGTGGTCCACGACGTCCCAGGCCTTCATCAGGACCAGGGCCTCGCTGCGATCGGCGATGCAGGTCTCGACACGGTAGGCGTGGAGGTCCGGAAGCCGGTCCTTGGGCTGGATGGTGCGCCAGCAGTGCGCGAGCTCGCCAGCGATGTCCCGGGCGCCGAGGTCCTCCACGACGAAGTCCTGCCAGCCGATCGCCCGGAGCCGGGCCAGGTCGGTCACGTAGAAAGCGACCGTGCGATCCAGCGCCATGTCGTCGGTGCCATAGCGCTGCCCATCCATCGCCAGCCTCCCGTGGAGATCCAGCGTGAGCGTGGGAATCAGGCTGGAGGGGTTGACGACGATCTCTCCGGGCAGGTCTCGGTGGGCGTAGAGCACCTCGCGGCCCTTGTAGGCGTCGCCGACGTAGCGCAGGTAGATGTCCCCGCCGCGGCGGTACTTGACCTCCATGACCTGGCGAGGTTGCTGCTCCCCCTCCACCCACTCCTGCTGGTAGAAGGTCCAGGTGGCGGACTCGGCCGCCTCGGCGACCTCCACCATGCGCTCGACGGCCACCAGGTAGGCGTCGCGGGTCGCATCACCCGTCGGATCCGCCCAGGCAACCGTCGAGAGGCAGAGGAGCATCGGAGGAGAGGCTATCCGATATGCTGCCCGGACCGTGTGGTGGTCGCTGCTCGCATGCCTCGGAACCTCGACGCCGGGTTCCGACGCTCCGGACCCCTGCGCCGTCATGAGGGCACCCGCCGCGGGCCCGGGGGGGGGCCCCCCCCCCCCCCCCCCCCCCCCCCGGCGGGCAGGGGGCGCGCCCCCCCCCCGGGGGG
>CAZCVP010000062.1:0-34091 GCA_964501915.1 uncultured Enterobacterales bacterium | reverse complement strand
GGCCGCGGGGGCGCGGCGGCCCCGCCCCGCGGGGGTTCCTGGCGGCCCCCGGGGGGGGGCGGGGGGGGGCCCCCGCCCGCCCCCACGACAGATCCGCTTCAGATGGGTCGCCTGCGCCTCCGGGAGGGCCGACAGACCGGAGACCCCGGCTTCTACACCCTGGCCCGCACCGCCGCGAGCTGTGCCCTGAGCCGGGACCCGGGAGACCTGGAGGCCCAGCGTCTCCAGGTGGAGGTCCTGCACCGCTTCCGTCGTCTCACCGAGGCCCGTCGGCTGGCTGGTGAGCTCGTGGCGCAGACCGACGACGGCCTGGACCACCTGCTGCTCGGGCAGGTCGGTCTGGAGCTGGGCGAGCTCCTGGATGCCGCCGCCGCCTGCACCGCGGCCATGGACCGACGGCCGGGGCCGGGGCCCCTGGACTGCGCGGCCCAGGTCCGCTGGCTGACCGGTGACCTGGAGGGAGCCCTGGAGCTGCTGAGACAGGCCCTCGAGGAGGAGGATCCCGAGGATCTGGAGGCTCGCGCCTGGCGCCTCGCTCGCCTGGCCCGCCTGGAGGCTCTGGACGGCGGCCCGGCGGCCGTGTTGCTCGAGCAAGCCCTGGCCCTGGCCCCGGACCACGCCGCCGTCCGCTACCAGCGCGGACGGACGCGGCTCCACGAGGGCGACCTGGCCGGCGCCCGCGCCGACCTGGAGGCCTCGGGACCGACGGTCGACGCCGCTCGCGCCCTCTTCGAGCTGGACCCGGACGTCGATGTCGTCGCCTCTCGCCTGGAGGATCCCCGGAGCTTCGCGCTCTGGCTCGCTGAGCGGGACCCAGCCCAGGCTGTGGCCCTGCTGGAGGCCGAGGTGGTCGTCCGCCAGGACGCGGTCACGCGCTCGGCCCTGGCCTACGCCCGCCACCGGGTGGGCATCGACACCTCGGAGGAGGCCCGCAGCGTGCTGGCGTCGGGCATCCAGGAGCCGGAGGTGCTCTGGCAGGCTGGCCGGATCCTGGCCGACCCGACCCTGATCCGCCGGGCTCGCTCCATGGGCCCCGGCCTCCTGCCGAGCCAGCACGCCTACGAGCTGCCGTGATCCTCGCGCTGCCCTTCACGGTCGCCGAGGCTCACGAGCCCGGCCTGTCCTACGCCCGGGTGGGCCACGGCGAGCTGGTCCAGACCTTCTCCAGCCTCGAGCTCTCGGCCTATGGCGGTCCCGAAGACCTGGGGCCGGTGCTCGAGGGGCTGACCTTCGCCCGCACGGTGGTGACCGTCGACGGCGGCGCCTGCGACACCGGACCGAGCGCCTTCCGGCCCGTCGAGGCCGACGGCGTCGAGATCCGGGCCGATCTGAGCTGTCCACCGGGGGAGACCTGGTCCTACCAGACCGCCTTCCTCCAGGACCTCGCACCGGGCCACAGACACTACGTGGAGGCCTTTGGCCAACCGGTGGCCGTGCTCGACGCGTCCCATCCAACAACGCTGTTTGACGCCGGAGCCACCACCGCCGGCGTGGCTGCGGAGTTCACCTGGCTCGGCGTCGAGCACATCTGGACCGGCTACGACCACCTCGCCTTTCTGCTGGCCCTGCTGCTCGTCGCCTCCAGCCTCCGGCAGATGCTGGCGATCGTCACCGGCTTCACCATCGCCCACTCGATCACGCTGTCGCTGGCTGCCCTGGGTCTCTTCCGCCCCGCCCCAGCTCTCGTGGAGCCCGCCATCGCCCTCACCATCGCCTACACCGGGCTGGAGAACCTCTGGCGACCGGGAGCACGACGTCGCTTCGCCGTGACCTTCCTGCTGGGCCTGATTCACGGCTTCGGCTTCGCGGGGCTGCTGTTGCAGCTGGGTCTCCCGCGCGACCACCTCGTCACCGCCCTGCTCTGCTTCAACGGCGGCGTGGAGCTCGGTCAGGCCGCCGTCGTCGCGCTCCTGCTGCCGCTGCTGCTGCTCGCCGGGCGACGCCCCGTCTGGTCCGACCGCGTCGTGCCGGCAGCCTCGATCGCCATCGCCCTCGCGGGCGTCTACTGGTTCGTCGACCGGGTCTTCTAGAAGGCGCACTCGCCGTCGTCGGCCAGCCTCCGGGCCTTCTCGGACTCGGGTGAGACCGGTCGGCTCGCCGGTGCACGCCGCGAAGACCCGCAGCGTCACGCCCTCACCCCTCGACGCAGAGACGGAACGTGGCTTCGTCCGATTCCGCAGCAGCCGTGGTGACCTGGAAGGTCAGATCCCAGACCCCCCCCATGAAGAGATCGAAGGTCTCCGTGACGTACTCGCCCGGGTTCCCGGTGGCGGTCAGCGAGAAGCTCTCGGGGCTGGAGCCGTGTCCGTGCTCGGGCATGAAGGGGGCCAGGGTCAGGGTGGCTCCGTCGAGGGCCGTGCCGTCGATCGCGTCCACGGCCTGGACCGTGACCACGTTGTCGCCCTTGTCCGGCGGCGCCGGGTCCGCCGCCACCAGCACCACGTCCACGACACCCTGTTCCCCCGCGGCCGTCATGCCGACCATGAAGTGATCGGTGGCGATGCCACAGGACTCGGCGTGGTGGTTGTCGTGGCCGCTGTCGGGCGCAGCGGAGTCATCGGTGGTGTCGCTGGGGCAGGCCCAGAGGCCGGCGAGGGCGAGGAAGGTCGGGATCACTGGAGCAGCTCCTGGGCATCGAACTCGATGAACGAGTCCACGAGGTAGACCCCCCGGGGAAGGACCGCCGCCGCGTGGATGGCCTCGCGGCTGAGCGGGAGGAGAGTGCTCGGGTCGTGGGGGGGACGGCCCGGCGTGTCTCTGTTGAGGAGTCTCATGTCCTCGTCGACGTCGAAGCCGAGCGCCCAGCCGTCGAGCCAGACCTCGTCCAAGGACGAGAAGTGGGCGCCGCCCCCGACGACCGCGTCGACCCAGTAGGCGTCCCACTCCGCCTGCCCCTCGTTCTCGACCACCGAAGCCTCGAGCTCGGGCAGCAGGTCCGGATCCAGCGGCAGCACCGCGAGTCCCCAGTCCCAGTCCTGCACGAGCTCGGCCAGGTCCGCCGGGTAGATCTGGGGGTCGAGGGCTGGACAGGTGTCGTCCAGGCCGACCTGGTCCCACGGGAAGTCGAAGCCGTAGCGCATCGGCCCCTCGACCCAGGACGCCCGGCCGAGCTGTTCGGCCTGGAGCTGAGCCGTGAGGCGGCAGGGACCGGGCAGGGCCCCGTCGGCCTCCAGTCGGACCGTGAGCTCGAGCCAGGGCCGCAGCGGGGCCCCCTCCGAGACGTCACCGAAGTAGTAGGGCACGACGGCGTCGAGGTCCGGCTCGTAGCCGAAGGCCCCCGCCACGTGGATGCTGGTGGCCCGCAGGTCGGAGTCCGGCCGAGTGGTCTCGGTCGCCGAGTCGTCCACTCCGGTGTCCGAAGAGCCGCGGCAGGCGAGCAGGGTCAGCAGGATCGTGCTGGTCATCGGGGGAGCCACTCTAACCGCCAGCCCGGGGGGCCATCCGTGCTTCAGTGGCACTCCGCCAGCAACGCCTCGGCCTGGGCGCCCAGGGTGCCGCCCAGCCTGGCGACAGCCTCGAGATCCGGCTGGGCAGCGCGGCAGTCACCGGCCTTGGCGCGGCAGGCACCGCGGTTGAGACGAGCGGCATGGAACGCGGGATCCGCCGCGAGGCACTCGCTGAAGTGCAGCGCTGCCGCCACGTAGTCCCCGTCGACCATGCGGCGACGTCCGAGGTTGTTGAGGGTCGGACAGTGCCCGGGAGCGACGACCAGCACCTGGTCCCAGGCGTTGACAGCCCCCTCGATGTCCCCGATCTCCTCCAGCAGATCGCCCCTCAGGGCCATCGCCGGGTAGAACCCGGGGTCGAGCTGCAGTGCATAGCCCAGGTGGTCCATGGCCCGGTCGACGTCCTGCCCCGAGAGCCCGTAGACCTGGGACAGCTCGAAGTGCACGTCGCGGTCCTCGCTGTCCAGCTCCAGCGCGGCCCGGTAGGCGGCCTCGGCCTCGGGCCACATGGCCAGCTTGAGGAAGGACAGGCCCGCATAGCGGTGGACCTCGCGACGCCCCGGGTCCAGCTCCTTGGCGGCCGCCAGCCGATCGAGGGCGAGGCGGTCCTCGTTCATGGCCTGGTAGACGCTCGCCAGGCTGAGCAGCAGGTCCACGTCCCTCGGGGCCCGCGAGAGTGCCGCCTGCACATAGCGGAGCGCCTGGTCCGGCACGCCTGCGGCGATGTGGATGTCGGCCAGGGCGATGGCGGCCCGCTTGTTGCCCGGATCGGCCTGGCTGGCGAGGTCGTAGTAGACGATGGCTTCGGCCAGGCGGCCCATCGCCATGCCGACGTCCCCGAGGTTGACCAGCGGGGTGGCGTAGGCTCCGTTGGCCTCGACCGACCGGAGGAACCACTCGATGGCGTTGACCCGGTCGGCCTTCTTCAGGTAGGCGACGCCCATGCCGTTCATCGCGACGTAGTGGTTGGCATCGACTGCCAGGGCGCTCTCGAAGGCGGAGATGGCGTCGTCCGGGCGCTCCTGCAGCAGGTGGACGTTGCCCAGATCGGCCCAGGCATTGGCGTGATCCGGGACCTTCTTCAGTCCCCGCTCGAGGTGCTTGCGGGCCCGGTCGAGATCGCCGGACTGCAGCGCGATCTCGGCATCCTGGAACGACGGATCCGGGTAGTCCTGGGCGGTTGCCAAACTACAGAGAAGCAGCCAGAGCAGCGCTAGCGACATCCGCCCGATGTCGAAGTGGAGTCACCCGCGAACCAGTTGTAGATGCCCGACGCGACGCTCGCCACCTTGTTCGTGACCGCCGTCTTGGCGCGACTCAAGCCATCGTTGAGCTTCTGCGCCCCTTCGATCGCCAGGTCCACTCCGGCCTCGGCCACGTCGACCGCGGCGTCCACCAGGGCCTCGCCGGCCGCGAGGGCCTTGAGCGCCAGGTCCTTGGCCTTGCCCTTCAGGCAGTTGATGACCGCCATCGGGTCGTCGACCAGCTCCGAGAGGTCGACATAGACGTCGCCACCGACGCCCGCACCCAGACCGAGGGTCCCGGCCAGGCTGCCGGAGACCTTGACCTTGAGGCTCGACCAGTCCACCTCGATGGTGCCGGAGGCGGTTCCTCCGATGCCGGCCGAGACCTCGCCCTTGAGCCGACCGGTGGCGGCGAGCTTGCAGAGGGTCGCGGTGAGGGGCACCTGGCCGAAGGCCTTGGCACCGGCGAAGCCCGCCAGCGAGCCACCGACAGCGACCTTCTGCTTGTTGACGACGATGTCGGCACCGGCCACGCCTTCGACCCCGACGCGGGCATCCAGCTTGCCGGTGATCGAGAGGCCGGTCTCCTGGTCGCCGAGGAGCTGCTTGGTGCCTTCGAGCTTGCCCCGGATCAGGTAGGCCTTGCCCATGGCAGTGCCCGAGACCTTGAGGCCGTCCTTGTAGCCGACGGTGTAGCCGGCGATGCCGTCGACTCCGAGGACCTTCAGGTTGTTCTTGTCGTCTCCGATGCCCCAGACGTTGGCGTCGCCCTTGACCGAGTCACCGTAGAGGTGGACCTCGGGGCGGGTCTTGGGCTTGGCGACCTCCTGCTTGGTCCAGCCCTTGCCCTTCTCCCACTCGGCGGCGCCCTTCGTCTGCCAGGTCGGATCGGACTTCCAGAAGTCCTTGCTGATCTGCCCCTTCGGGTAGTCGAAGAGCCCGGGGGCGCCACCGGTGGGCAGATCGAAGTCACCGACGGTGCCATCGTCGACCTCGCCCTGGGCGAAGGCGACGCCGGACGTGATCGGAGCGAGGCCACACACGAGGAGCGCGAGCAACAGGACTCGGAGAAAGACGGATCGGGCCATTGCCGGAAGTGCGGTGCCAGAGGGAGCATACCCCGGCCTGCTGGGGGTGGCTCACTTCGGGGTGGTTTTTCTCCTGTCCGGACGTCCGAGGTGGGGTCGAGCGGAACGTCTGCCCCCAGCGAGGGGTAGTGCTTCCCGATGGGTCCCGTCCTCCTCATCACCTTGTTGCAGGGACCGGCTCTGGCCGGCTCGTCCGCCCTGTCGCGAGCCGAGCTGGCGATGTTCCCGACCGGACCGTCGACCACCGGCCCCCGCCCCGAGCCCGCGCTCGCAGGGGACGAGCATCGCCGGTTCCATCCTCACGGACTGCCGCCCCCCTCCTGGGACGGTGACTGGCCCGAGGAGGACCTGCGCCCGGCCAGCGCGCCAGTGGAGCCGAACCGCGGACTCTCGCCCGACCTCCCGCTCCGACTGTGCTTCTGCCCCGAGGTACACGGCACCGTGGGTCACCTGCCCGGCGTCGGAGCCACCCACCTCGGGCAGGATGTTCCCTGACAATGGGATGATGTCGGAGCGCCCCAGCCTCCGAGGGGCGGGAGGACACCATGGCCGAGAGTCCCGCCAAGGGCGGCAGCACCTTCCTCGTCACCACGGCCTTCGCGCTGGCGCTCGTCGCCACCGCGCTGGGCTTCGGGGCCTTCAACCGCATCGACGACGTGGCCCTCGGGCTCGCCAAGGTCGAGATGGTCGGGGCCGCGGTCACTCGCAAGAACCTGGACTCCGCCAGCGAGCGCCTGGTCAGCCTCGAGGAGCGCGTCGCCGAGCTCGAGAAGGCGCTCGCGGAGGCCAAGGCTGCTCCGCCTGCGGAGGAATAGGCCCTTCGATCCCACCGCTCGAGGACCCGTGCTGCGCCAACACAGCCCACCGCCGAGCTGTCCGCGCAGGCGGGAGGGGTGAGCGAGTGGGATAGCCCTTGGCCATGATCCCCCTACTCATCGGCCTCGCTTGCTCGGGGCCTGACCGCGCGGCGCTCGACTGGACCGGACCGACCACCTCCCAGGGGCCCGGGAACGAACCCACTGTCGCCGAGCTCGGCGGACCTCACGACACCCTCGTGATCGCGCTGCTCGCCGATGTCGGCACGTTGCTTCCGGTCGTCTCCACCACGGCCACGGAGTTCGACGTCCTCTACAACCTGAACCGGTTGCTCTTCACCCGCAGCTTCGACTGCGGCATGCAGTACTCGCCCGGCATCGCCGAGTCCTGGCACTTCAACGAGGACTCCACGATCCTCACCACCGTCCTCCGCGACGACATCACCTGGTCCGACGGCACCCCGTTCTCGGTCCAGGACCTGGTCTTCACCTACGAGCTCATCGCCGATCCCAGCGTGGCCAGCCCGCGCATCGACTACATCGAGCGCATGGTGCCGGGGGCGATGCCCCGGGTCATCGACGACCGCACGGTCGAGTGGCACTTCACCACGCCCTACAGCCAGACCATCCAGCTCAGCCACGTGAGCCTGGTGCCGACCGCTCCTCGGCACGCGCTGGCGGACGCCGACCGCGCGACCCTGCGCGGCCACGCCTTTGGCAACGACCCCATCGTGACCGGGCCCTGGGAGATCGAGCAGTGGAAGCCCAACGAGAAGCTGGTGCTGGTTCCCGATCCCGACTTCTCCGGGCCCGAAGAGCTCCGCCCCCGCCTGAAGCGGGTCGTGTACAAGGTCCTCCCGGAGTACGCCACCCGCCTCGTCGAGCTGGAGAACGGCTCCATCGACCTGGCCACCTCGCTGCAGGTGGAGGACGCCGATCGCCTCGCCATCGAGCACCCCGAGCTGGACATCATCGAGCGGGGCTGGCGGGCGACCGACTTCCTGGCCTGGAATTCCCTGGATCCAGCCGACTACGACGCCCGGTCCAAGGCCAAGGAACCGGGGACCGAGCTGGACTGGTCGACGGTCAAGCGCCACCGCTACTTCGGCGATGCCCGGGTGCGCCGGGCTCTGTCCAAGGCGATCGACGTGGACAAGATGATGAAGGACCTGCTCGGCTCGGCCGAGACAGGGATCGTGCACGCACGTCGGGCGGTCTCGACCATCACCCCCGAGCTCTGCGAGTTCGTCAACGACGACATCCCCCTGGTCGCCTACGATCCAGCCAAGGCCCGCGCCGAGCTCGAGGCCCTGGGCTGGGCCGACACGGACGGCGACGGCGTGCTCGAGCGGGACGGCGAGCCCTTCGTGTTCACCCTGGTGACGAATTCCGGCAACCCGCGCCGGGCCAAGGCCTCGATCCTGCTCCAGGCGATGTTCGCCGACGTGGGCGTGAAGGTCGAGATCGAGAAGACAGAGGCCAACACCTTCTTCTCCAACCTGCGCAAGAAGCAGTTCGACGCCGCCCTGAGCGGCTGGTCAGCCGGGCTCTACGCCGACATGACGTCGATCTGGCACTCCGGCGACCGCTACGAGCTCAACTACCCCAGCTACGACAACCCCGAGGTGGACGCCCTCATCGAGGCCGCGATGGCCGAGCCGGATCCGGCCCGCAACGCCGACCTGCTCCGAGAGGCCCAGGCGCTGATCTACGCCGACCAGCCCTATACCTTCCTGTACTGGCGCAACGAGCTCGATGCCGTTCACACCCGGTTCCGTGACGCCAAGGTCAACGTGCTCAACCACTACCACGACCTCCATAGCTGGTGGGTGCCGCCGAGCGACGTCAAGTACTGGCGATAGATGCCCTCAAGCCGGCTTCTTCCGCTTCACCTGGAGCATCTGGGCCACGGCCTCCGCCTTCATCGGCCGGGCGAAGTGCCAGCCCTGGTGGAGGAAGCAGCCCATCTCCATCAAGCACTTCATCTGCGCCGCCGTCTCCACACCCTCGGCGACCACCGACATGTCGAGGGCCTTGCCCAGCGCCAGCACCGCCCGGACGACGGAACGCCGTCGGCGGCTCTTCGTGAGGTCGTCGAGGAAGCCCCGGTCCATCTTGAAGCCGTTCAGGGGGTAGGCCTCGAGCTGAGCGAGCGAGGAGAAGCCCGAGCCGAAGTCGTCCATGACGACCCGCACGCCGAGGGCGCGGATCGCCCGGAACATGTCCGCAGCGGTGTCCGGGTGATCGAGCAGCGAGCTCTCAGTGATCTCCAGGACCAGGTTGTCGGCGACCAGCCCGGTCATGGACAGCGCCTTGCGGACCTGGTCGACCATGTCGACGTTGGCGAATTGCCGGGGAGAGATGTTGACGTTGAGACTGGGTGCCCGATCGGCGCCACCGAAGTCCTGCCACGCGGCCGCGGTCCTGCACGCCGTCAGCAACACCCACCAGCCCATGGGCAGGATGAGCCCCGTGTCCTCGGCCACCGGGATGAACGACGCCGGGCTCACGTAGCCGAGGGTGGGGTGGTCCCAGCGGATCAGGGCCTCCATGGACGCGATGCTGCCGGTCCGGGTCTCGATGATCGGCTGGTAGACGAGGTGGAACTCGTCCTCGTCCAGGGCACGCCGCAGATCGCTCTCCATTCGCAGCCGCTCGCTGGCCTCTCGCAGCATGCCCGGGTCGAAGGTCTCGTGCCGCCCGACGCCCCGGCGCTTGGCGCGGTACATCGCGGTGTCCGCGTCCCGCATCAGCTCGACGGCGTCGGCCCCACCGTCGGTGCAGACCGTGATCCCGATGCTGGCGGAGGTGTAGACCTGCTGGCCCGCCAGGGGGAAGGGCTTCTCCAGGGCCTTGTTGATCCGCTCCACGACCCAGGCCGCCGTCTGCTCCATGCGCTTGCCGGTCAGCAGCATCACGTACTCGTCGCCGCCGAGGCGGGCGACGGTGTCGCTGGCGCGCACGCAGTCCCCCAGTCGCTGCCCGACCGCGACGAGCAGCTCGTCTCCCCGGACGTGGCCCATCGAGTCGTTGACCAGCTTGAAGCGATCCAGGTCGAGGAAGAGCAGGCCGACCTGGAAGGCCGGCTCCAGCCGGGCGCGATCCAGGGCGACCTCGAGGCGGCGCAGCAACAGCTCCCGCCCGGGGAGCTCGGTGAGGGGGTCGTACTCGGCCCTGCGCTTGAGCTGGTTCTCCACGCTCTTGCGACTGATCGCGTAGCGAATGGACCGCTCGAGGAGCTGGGGCGAGAGATCGCTCGTCGAGAGGTGATCGACGGCGCCAAGCTCGGTCACGACCCGCTCGACCTTCGCGTCCCGCACCCGGGTCATCACGATCACCGGCAGCCCGCTCTCCATCTTGGACAGGATCTCGAAGAGCACCCGTGGCCCCACCTCCCAGTCGCAGAAGCACAGGTCGAAGCTCTCCTCGGCGAGGAGGGCCTCCGCCTCCGGGACCGTCTGGACGTGGTGGAGGGCGTATCGACCGGGAGCGACCTGCCGGAGCATCTGCCGCAGGAACAGGTCGTCGTCGACCAGCTCTGCGATCAGCAGGAGCTCGATGGGGCGCGCTCGCATGACCCCCTCATCGGATCACGCCGACGGGGAGGTGAGCGGCGGCGCCGGTCGAGACCTCCAACTGCCCGCTCACCGCGGCGGGGGACGATCCCGGCGAGGCGGCGGCCGCTTGCCGCGTCTTCGCTGGGCCGGTGGGACGTGGAGCCCCAGCCCGATGGCGATCAGACCCCAGAACAGCGCCACCAGGCCCACCAGGAGCATCACGACGCCGACGTAGAGGAACACGGCACCGGCCGCGAAGGCCCCCACCGCCACGAAGATATAGCCGAAGGCCACGAAGACCAGGCCCACGCCGAGGACCCGCAGGCCCCAGGCGATGATCGGCGGCAGGCCCGCCCGGCGGCGCCTGCGCGGCGGAGGTGGTCCGTCGCCCGGCTCGCGCTGGAGCGGACCCTCCCCCCGATACCGGCCGCCCCGCCAGGCTTCGTCTCCGAGGCCGACCTCGCCGGCACTGCGGACCGCGTGGGAGAGCAGGGTCTCCAGGCCCCAGCGGATGCTCCTGCGGCGGAGCGCCCGGCGGGCACTGCGCAGCTTGCGGTCCAGCCCCTCGCCCACGCCGGCGGTCCGCTCGGCCACGAACCCGTCGGCGAGGTCCAGGGTCTCCGGGCTCTCGTGCAGGTGGTCGTCCAGCTCCCGGCGACGCTCGGGGCTCAGGCCGTCGAGCCAGGAGACCCAGCTCGCGGTGGCCTGCCCGATCCGAGGTGTCTCCTCCCACATCAGGTCCTGGACCGCGTCCTGCCGGCGCTGCTTCGGCGTCAGGTCCTGGAAGGCCTGCGCCAGGACAAGGGCGGCGAGGACCTCGTTGTGGAGCCCCCGGGGCAGGCCCTCCCGCGCCAGGGCCCGGCGCACGTCGGCGTCGCCACGGTGGGCGCGGACCTGGCGGAGCTGGCGTCGCTGACGTCGAGCCCAGCGCTGCGGGTCGTGGGCCAAGGCTGCGGCCGAGGCCTCCAGGGGTGTCAGGGCGACAGTTCCAGCGAGCGCGGCGAGGCAGTCCCTGCGGTTCATGAGCCCTCCAGGCTTGGACCATGCTACCGGTTGGACACCGGCGGGACCGCAGAGCGCCCCCCTCCCGCGCTCGCTGCTGCTAGGAGGGTGGGGGGCATTGTGGACCGGGCCGCAGGCGGGCGAAAGCCCGGAGCGCAGCGGAGGGACCGTACGGCATGGCGCCGCGACGTGGTTTCAGGTGCTGCGAGCGCAGCGAGACGGAGGGCGGAGCCCGGAGTTGGGAGGAGGGGGGGTGCTGTAGCGGGACCGGTCATCGGGCCCGACAGTCTGAGGCTCGCCACCGGCGGGCTCGGCGAGGACAGGCGTCCCTTCGCGGCCCTTGACCACCGCCAGCGCCAGCGGGTGCAGGCCATCGCCGCCCTGGGCCTCTCCGGGTTCTTCGCCAGATACTGCTGGTGGTAGCCCTCAGCGAAGAAGAACTCCGTCGCATCCACGATCTCCGTGGTCACTTCCCCGTACCCCGCCACCGCGAGCTTCTCGGCGTAGGCCGCCTTCGACGCCTCCGCCGCCGCAAGCTGCACCGGGTCGTAGACGTAGATCCCCGAGCGGTACTGGGTCCCGACGTCGTTGCCCTGGCGCATTCCCTGCGTCGGGTCGTGGCTCTCCCAGAAGACCTGGAGCAGGCGCTCATAGGGGAGCACGTCCGGGTCGAACACCACCCGGACCACCTCGTTGTGGCCTGTGCGACCGGTGCAGACCTCCTCGTAGGTGGCGTTGGGCGTGAAGCCAGCCGCGTAGCCGACGGCCGTGGTGTGTACGCCCTCCAGCTTCCAGAAGGCCTTCTCCGCCCCCCAGAAGCAGCCCAGGCCGAACAGGGCCTCGGCGTTGCCTTCGGGCCAGGGAGGGCTCATCGGTGTGTGGAGGACGTGGTGGTGGGCGGGGACCGGCAGAGGCACGCTACGGCCGGGTAGCGCTTCGGCCGCGTTGACCATCCGAGCCTTGTCTAGGCGGAAGAGGAAGGACAAGCAGGACCTCCTGGGGTTCGACGTCGGGCTCGGATCCCGCTAACGGGCCCAACTCAACCGACCCAGGAGTGCCCGTGGACGCCTTCGAGACCCTCGTCGCCGACCTCCACGCCCACCTCACGCGCGATCCCAATGCCTGCGTCTTCAAGGGCATCGACCAGCGCCTGGACGAGCTCCCCGACCCCTCGGCCGCCAACGTCGCAGCCCGCGTGGCCGAAGCCCGGGCGCTGCTCGCACGGGCCGAGGCGCTCGATCCGAACACGCTCGACTTCGACCGCGCGCTGGACCTCGATCTCGCCCGCCTGACCCTGCGCGGCGGCATCCTCGAAGACACCTGGACCTTCAACGGCCGCACGCGAGCCCAGCAGAAGCCGGCCGCAGGCGACGACATCGGCGACGGGCTGTTCCAGATGTTCATCAACGATCCGCGTCCGGCCGCGGACCGGCTGGCCAACATCACGGCCCGCCTGGAGAAGGTCCCCCGGTACCTCACCCTGCTGCTGGACCGGCTCGACACGCCGGTGCAGCGCTGGGTCGACATCGACCTGGAGAAGGTCACCGAGCTGCCCGGGCTCTTCTCGACCCTCCGCGGCTGGGCCCGGACCGAAGGCTGGGAGGGCACCGACCGGCTCGACGACGCCGTCGCGACCGCCGAGATCGCCCTCCGCGACTACGCCGAGCACCTCGCGGCCCAGCCGACCACGACCTCCTTCCACCTCGGCGACGAGACCACCCGGGCGCTGGTCGCCTCGCGCGGCATCGAGCTGGACCTGGAGAAGATCCACGCCCTCGCCAAGGCCTTCCTCGCTCGGAACCGGGACCGGGTGGAGTCCCTGCGGGCCGTGCTGCTCGATCGCTACGACCTCGCTCCCGAGCTCTCGGTCGCCGACACCCAGGCCTGGCTCAAGAAGCACTACGCCACCCCGGTGGAGGACGGCGAGCTGGAGCAGATCCTGGTCCGCTACCAGGCCGAGCGGGAGCGCATCCTGGCCTGGATCGGCGAGCGGCAGCTCTTCCCCATCCCGCCGGACCAGGACATGACCATCCTGCGCACGCCGGCCTTCATGGCACCGTCGATCCCAGCCGGGGCGATGATGCCGCCGCCGGCGTTCCGGGAGGGCACCAGGCGCTCCCTGGTCTACCTGACGCTCTCCGAGGAGCTGCGGGACGAGCACACCGAGATCGAGATCCCGGTGATGATGATCCACGAGGGCATTCCCGGGCACCACCTCCAGCTCGCCACGGCCGCCACCCACGCCTCCACCGTGCGGCGTCACTTCGACGCCCTCGAGCACGCCGAGGGCTGGACCACGATGCTCGAGGACTACATGCTCGACCAGGGCTACATGGGCGAGCTGACGGACGAGGCCCGCTTCTGTGGCGCCCTGGACATCGCCCGGATCGGGGCCCGGGTGGCGATCGACCTGTTCTTCCTCACCGGCGACAAGGCCTACCTCGACGTCGGTGTGCCCTGTGACCTGTCCTCCGACGACCCCTTCGAGGCCGCGGGCAACCTGCTCCAGGAGGTCACGGGCTTCACGCCCGGACGCGTCCAGGCCGAGCTCAACTGGTACTCCCAGGAGCGCGGCTACCCGATGTGCTACCTCGTCGGCAACCACCTGGTCTGGCGCCTGAAGAGGGACGTCGAGACCGCGTGGCAGAGTCGGCCCAAGGACGAGATCGACCGCGCCTTCCACCGGACCTATCTGCAGTCCGGCAACATGCCCGTGAGCTTCCTGCGCCGGGTGATGGCCCACGAGGGACTGCTCCAGGCCCCCACCGAGGAGACCTCATGCTGACCCTGTTGACGCTCCTGGCCTGCGAGCCCCCCGTCGAAGCCCCCGAGGAGCTCGGCGACCTGCTGCTCTTCACCTTCGCCAACTTCACCGCCGAGGAGGACGACTACCTGCTGGCGACCGTCGACGGCTACCAGGACTACCTCCTGGGCGTCGACATGGAGGCACCGGCGGCCGACCGCGCCGTGACCCCGCCGATCCTGTACGACGAGGACCTGGGGGGCGCGACCGCGCCGGAGGGAGCCGATCCCGACGCCCAGCTCAACGTCGCGGTGAGCGCCTCCAGCACCGCCACCCTCGAGCAGACCCTGTCGCTCATCGTGGACCCCAACCAGGTCTGCATCACCGCCGACACGACCAAGTACTACCGGCGCACCTTCGACACCGACCCCGACTGCTTCGAGGACCAGACCTGCTCGACCCTCGAGGTGAGCAACGAGGCCCGCACGGAGTCGATCCTGGCCGACGTCTGGCTGGACACCCAGGGTGAGTTCCGCCTGGTGACCACCGAGGACGACCAGACCGTGCTCTTCGGGCGAAGCTGGATGCCGGACAAGGCCATCGCGGACGACGGCGTGGATAGCTGGGACCAGCGCTACACCCTGGATCTCTGGCTGCCACACCCGACCCAGACCGGCGAGACCCTCCGCATGACGACGATGTGGTCGGCGGTCAGCATCGCCACCTCCACCGACGACCTCTACGTCGCCGCCGTCATCAGCGGACTCGACGAGGCCTTCGAGAACGCAGCCGCCTTCCTCGCCGGTGAGGAGTGCAAGAACGACCGGGACGCCGAGTACACCCGGGAGTGACAGCAGCGCTGCGAGTCACTCCGTGGCGGTCTGGGTGGAGCTGTCCCCCACCACGAAGCTGTGGACCTGGCCCGCGTGGACCGAGGACAGGCTCCAGTGGGACTGCGCCCAGCCGACGACGTCGGCATAGGCCGCCGCCTCGTAGTACTTGGTCGAGCTGAACCACTGGGTGCCCGTGCCGAGGTACCAGGGCACCTCGTAGTCGTCCGTCACGACGTTGTACGAGGTGACTGTCAGCTCGGGGAAGATCTCCGAGGTCCCGAAGCCACACTCCTCGTCGATGGTCCAGCCAGCGCGATCCAGGGTGTCCAGGTCGACCTTCTTGGCCAGGAAGTTGGTCGGCGACCAGGCCATGCTCCCGTAGGCGCTGTCCACGGACCAGTCACAGCTCGTGGTGCCGGTCTCGTTCAGCAGCGTCAGGCGGCCTGTCACGCTGTAGACCGCGAGCGCGATGGTGGAGGTCCACCCGTCGCGCTTCCAGACCCGGTCGTACTCCAGGCGGTCGGCCCCCAGGACCTGGAGCTCGAGGATCGAGCCCTCGTGGACGCAGGTGGCGACCTCGTAGCAGTCGGCGTCCTCGCAGTCCGCCTTTCCGTCCAGGTCGTTGTCGCGGCCGTCCAGGCAGTCCTCCTGGAGGGGCTCCCCGACCGTGAACGGGGGTTCCTCCTCCGGAGGGCAGGCGACGAGGGTGAGCAGCAGAGTCGGGAGCATGGATCCTTCTCAGCGAGGGAGGGGGGAGAGACCCGAGAGCGCCCGCTCATCATCGAGGGCGTCGTGGGCGGTTGTCCAGAGATCGCGGAGCGGTCCAGCGACGGGGAGCACGGACTCGGCCTGGTCCAGGGTGCGCACCGCCTCTGCGTTGCGGTCGACGTCCAGCAACGCCTCGACGAGGTGCACGCGGACGCCGAGGTCGTAGGGGTTCCAGGCCAGCGCCTCCCACAGGGCGTCGATGGCGGCATCGGCCTGGCCGAGCTCGAAGAGGGCGCGACCGGCGAGCGCGTAGGCCCCGGGCGCAGTGGGCGACAGCTCCAGCGCCCAGCGTGCCTCCTCGAGGGCGGAGGTCGGGTGACCGTCCATCAGCAGGAGCTCACCTCGGACGAGCACGAGCTGGAGGTGATCGGGGTGGACGTCGAGGAAGGCCTCCGCCAGCTCCCCGGCCCACTGGAGCTGCCCCATCGCCAGGGCGCTGCGCACCAGGCCGGCCATGGCCTGGGCGCTGTTCGAGCGACTGTCCAGGGCCCGCTCGTACCACCTGGCGGCCGCGTGCCAGTCCGCCAGCTCGAGGCCGAGGGCGCCGAGCATCAGGGCCACGTCGTGGGAGGGCGCCCGGTCGTGGAGGCGCGACAGCACGTCGATGGCCCCGAAGGCATCCCCCTGGGCCCGGAGCTGCTGGCCACGGAGCAGGTCCAGGCCATAGGTCCCGGCGAGCGGCGCCTCGAGCTGCGCGATCCACTGCGCTGCCGCCTCGAGCCGACCGGCTCCCAGGGCGCGCCGGGCGTGCCATGTCAGCGGCACGATCTCGATGACGTCCCGTGGATCCACGTCCGAGGTGACCTCCAGGGCCGGCCCGCCGAGGTACCCCAGGGCCAGGAGCTGCTCCCACGCCTCGGCGTCCAGGGCCGCGGACTCCCCCTGGGTGACGCGGTAGCTGCCTCTCAGGGTGGCCAGCTCCTCTGACTCGTCCGGGTACTGCCCGCGGACGCCCACCGGCGGGATGCCCTGGGGTCCGAAGGGCGCGAAGCTGTCCCAGGCGCCCGAGACGAAGCGTCCGGCCGGGCTGGTGACCGAAGTCAGCGAGGAGAGCCCGAGGTTGTACTGCCCGGTCAGCGCCTCACTGAAGACCAGCGCGGACCCTCCCCCCCGGAGATCCCGCCCCTGGAGCCCCTCGTGCAGCTCCAGGCCGACGAGGCTCAGCAGCGTCGGAGCCAGGTCGATGTGGCTGACGGGCTCCGCGACGACCCCCGGCTCCAGGCCCGGCCCGACCAGGATCAGCGGCACCCGAAGCGTGCCATCGAGCAGCAGGAAGCCGTGGGTCTGCTCCCCGCCGTCCCCGAGGGCCTCGCCGTGGTCGGCGGTCAGGGCGATGACCCCGTCTTGCGTGACCCGGCGCCACGCCTCGACCAGCCGTCCGACCTCGTGGTCCAGGTAGGCCAGCTCGCCGTCATAGGGCCGGCCCTGGAGCTGGGACGCGAAGGGCTCGGGCGGGTCGTAGGGCCAGTGGGCGTCGAAGAGGTGGACCCAGACGAAGCGCGGTCCTTCGACCTCGGCCAGGGTCGACAGCGCGTCGTCGACGACGTCGGAGGCCGTCCGCCAGGCGCGCCAGTCCCGATCGACCGGGAGCGCACTCAGCGCGTCGTGGTAGGTGTCGAAGCCCTGCCCGAAGCCCCACTGCGCCTGGGTCGGAAAGGCCGCGGTGAAGGCCAGCGTGGCGTAGCCCGCGGCCGCGAAGCGCTCCGCCAGGGTGATCGCGTCGTCCGAGAGGCGGAAGTCGCCGTTGTCCCGCACGCCGTGGGTCGGCGGGACCTGGCCGGTGAAGAGGCTGGCGTGGCTCGGGATCGTCAGCGGGCAGGTGGCGTAGGCCCGCTCGAAGCGCAGGCCGCTCCCCGCGAGGGCGTCGATGTGGGGAGTGCGCGCCTGGGCGTGACCGTAGACCCCGAGCCGATCCGCACGGGTCGTGTCCAGCGTGATGAGCAGCACCGACGGCGGCTCCGCCGCCAGGGCACCCAGCGCCAGCAATGTGCTCCACAACACCGGCCATCCCCTGCGCGAGGTTGCGAGCCTACACCCGTCCGCCGCGCGCCGTGCGATCGTGCGAAGCTGGCGCCGGACGCAGAGAGGCTCCCGCGCAACCCGAAGGAGGCTGCAACAGGACCTCTCCACGGCCGTAGAGTCGGAGAGCCCCGGGAGCCGAAGATGCCTTCACTGGCCCGCGACGACGACCTGATCCAGGCCCTGCTCCAGTCCAGCAGCCTCACCGACGACGGACTGCGGCAGCTCGAGACCATGGTGAAGCGGACCAACCTGCCGCCCACGGTCGCGCTGCGAGAGCTGGACCTGGTGCCGGAGCGAGAGCTCCTGGAGGCGCGCTCGAAGCTGCTCGGCGTGGACTACGTAGCCGTCGAAGACGCGGCTCCCGATCCGGAGGTCGTGACCATCATCCCCGAGAGCTACGCCCGGGAGAACCAGGTCATCGCGCTGGAGCGCCGCGGAAACCGCATCGTCGTCGCGGCGGCCGACCCCAAGGACCTCAAGCTCGACGACGAGCTTCGCGCCATGCTCCGGGTCCGCGCCGAGCTGGTCCTGGGATCCCCGGGGGAGATCTCGCGCAAGCTGGCCGAGTACCACGACCACTACAAGGCCGCCTCGGTCGAGAAGCTGCTCGGGAGCGTTCAGGACAAGGGGCGCGTGCTCGCCCAGCGCATGGGTCTGTCCTACACCGAGCTGACCGGTGGCGCCTCCGACGGCGGGACCGCCATCCGTACCCTCAACCTGCTCCTGCTGCAGGCCCTGCTCAAGCGAGCCAGCGACATCCACGTCGAGTGCCGCGCGAGACACCTCTGGATCCGCTACCGCATCGACGGCGTGCTCCAGGACGCCCAGCGACTCCAGCTCAGCCTCGCCCCCGCCATCGTGAACCGGATCAAGGTCCTCGCCTCGCTGGACATCTCCGAGCGACGGCTGCCCCAGGACGGCTCCTTCGGCATCAACGTCGACGGACGGGACATCGACTTCCGGGTCGCGACGACCCCGACGGTCCGGGGCGAGAAGGTCGTGCTCCGCATCCTGGACAAGCAGGCCACGCTGCTCGGCCTGGAGAACCTCGGCCTCAGCGGCCGGATCTACGACCGGCTCCGCAAGGTGATCCGGCGTCCCAACGGCATCGTGCTGATCGTCGGGCCCACCGGCTCCGGCAAGACCACCACGCTCTACGCCGGGCTCCAGACCCTGAACACGGGCCACCGGAACATCACGACCATCGAGGACCCGGTCGAGTACCAGATCAACGGCATCACCCAGATCCAGGTCCACGACGAGATCGGCCTCGGCTTCTCCGAGGTGCTCCGCTCGGTGCTGCGCCAGGACCCCGACGTCATCCTGCTCGGCGAGATCCGCGACCTCGACACCACGGTCAACGCCATCCGAGCCAGCCTGACGGGGCACCTCGTGTTCGCCACGCTGCACACCAACGACGCCGTCAGCGCCGTCTCCCGCCTGAGCGACATGGGCGCCGAGCCCTATCTCATCGCCCCCAGCCTGCGAGCGGTGATCAGCCAGCGGCTCGTCCGGACGCTGTGCCCCCACTGCAAGGAGCCGGGTGAGCCGGACCCGGAGCTGCTGGAGATGCTGCCGGAGGCCCAGCGGGACCTGCAACAGGTCTGGCACGCCCGGGGTTGTCGCCAGTGCTTCTCGACCGGCTACCGGGGACGCATCCCGATCGCCGAGATCCTGGTCATCGACGAGGACCTCCGCCGGGCGATCATCGAGCGGGCCAGCCCCGGGGAGCTCCAGCGGGCAGCGGTCGCCTCCGGCATGGTGCCGATCTTCAGCGATGGGCTGGCCAAGGTCGCCGAGGGCACGACGACGCTCGAGGAGGTCCTCGCGACCCTGGAGGCCGCGCCCTGAGCGCGGACCTGCTGTTCTACTTCATCGTCGGCGGCGCCGCGGTCGCCGCACTGGCAGGAGCCTGGTTCGACGTCCGCGGGCTGCCCCGGCAGCGCAGGCGCCGGGCGGCAGCGGCCGAGCACCTGGCCGAGGTGCTCGGCCTGGAGCACCGAGACCGGGAGCCCGCCGACACCCTGGTCGTGGAGGAGGAGGGACTCCGGGGCTCGATCCGCCTCACGAGGCCCGGCTCGGTCGACGTCACCCTGTGGCCGACCCAGCCGGCGACCCTCGGCTGGACTCCGCCCGATGAGCTGGGTCTGAGGAAGCCGACCGGACTGGCACGGGGCTCACTCGAGGGGGTCCCCATCGTCGGGGGAAGCTGGGAACGACGGGCCGTGCTGGGCGCGCAGGAGGGCGCAGCTCTCGCCCGCCTCTACCGCCGGGGCGCCACCTACGACCACGGCTGTCTCAGGGTGCGAACAGGCCGCCCCCTGAGCCGTGAGAGGCTCGTCGAGCTCGCGCGCGACGCCCTGGTCCTGGGGCGCGCCCTGCACCTTCCCCGGGAGACCCTCGTCGAGCGGGTCGGTCAGCGGGCGCTGCACGAGCCGGGCCCACCAGACCGCTACGCAGCCCTCGACCTGCTCGTCTCCCGCAGGCCCGATCACGCGGTCACGCGCCGGGTCCTCGAGCGGGCGCACACCGACGCAGACCCGCAGGTCCGACGCCTGGCCGGCCTGGAGACCCGGACCCCACCGGTCGAGGAGCTTCGGCGCTGGGCCCAGGACACCACCGCCCCCCTCTCCCTCCAGCTCAGGATCCTGGCGGACCTGCCCGAGGCGCACGGCCCCGAGACCCTGGCCGCCATCCTGCACCGGTGGGGCCCGGACGAGGAGACGCGGCTGATCCCCGTGCTCAACGGCCTGCCGGAGTCCCGCCAGGAGCCCCTGTGGCGGCTCTGTGTGCAGCACGCCGACCCACCTCTCCGTCTCAAGGCGGTGCGAGCGCTGCGCCTGGTCGGCAACCGGGACTCCGTCGAGGCCCTCCTCGCGGCGAAGAAGGCCGCGGCGACCTTCGACTTCGACCTGAAGTACGCCTGCGAGGACACCCTCCGCTACATCCGCAACCGGCTCCAGGACGGCTCGACCGGGGGCCTCGCGGTCGTCCACGAGGACGCTTGGCCGGCCGGCGGCCTGAGCCTGGCCGAGCCCGGCAGCGAAGGCGGCGAGCTGACCCTGGCTGGCCTCGCCGAGGAGGTCCGGGAGGACTGAGGCGGCACCGCCGAGGGCCCCACGGGTGCTCGAAGATGCCCCGGAGGGCGCCTCCCCCGACATCTGACGATGCGCAGGCGCGCACAGACATCCCGTTGACATCCCTGGCGAGCGGAATACCCCGCTCACGCCGGCACTCTGCCTCGGAGTCCCGGGCACTCACGGAGGAGACCCAATGAAGACCCGCAGGCCGTTGGCAGTGGCGCTCGTCGCTGCCGCACTCACCGGGTGCAGCCAGTCCGAGATCGAGGAGGTCTGGGCCTTCTACCTCGGACCGTTCGCGACCGGCACCGACACCCAGACGCTGTCCCACAACTTCACGGACGCGAGCGAGCCGGACGCGACCTCCTCGTGGACCACCGACGACGACACCGCCGAGAGCGAGGCCATCGTCTTCGGCGAGATCATCGGCCTGGACACCGGGGAGACCGTCCTGGTCATCAACAACCGCACCTTCCTCGGGACCGCGGATGGGGACACCACCACCTGGTTGTGGGAGCGCTTCGACAACGGCTCGGCTCGCAGCACCCACACGGCCGGCTACACCTACACCCACGACTACAACGACTCCCAGCTCACCACCATCGAGCTGACCGACGGCGACGTCAACGGCACGATGGAGGGCACCTGGACCGTCTCCACCACCACCGACGACACGTGGAACGAAGACGACCAGTGGGACACGGTCGAGACCGGTCAGGCCACCTCCCAGATCCCGTCCAGCAACTTCCTGGTCAAGGAGCTCCCGACCGGCGGCGAGGTCCCGGCCACCAACCGGACCGACGAGACCGACTGCAGCAGCTCACCCTGCACGCTGTCCGTCACCACCAACTTCGAGCAGAGCCGCGCTGTCAGCGCCGTGCTCACCGACTACACCGCCGACGAGCTGGACCGGACGCTCGAGAACTCCGGCCAGCAGGCCGGCTTCTAGGGGAAGGACACGATCATGATGCTCACCGCACTTCCTCTGTTGCTCACGACCGGCTGCTCCCAGGAGCAGGTGGACGTCTACCTCTTCCTCCTCGGCCAGATCGATCCGGTCTCCGAGGGCACGGAGCTCACCCACAACTTCACCGGCGGCTACGAACCCGAGGCCACCAGCGACTGGACCAACACCGAGGACGGCTCGGCCAGCGAACAGCTCCTGTTCGGCGAGCTGGTGGTGCTGGCCGACGACACGGCGCTCCTCCAGATCATGGGCAGCAGCTACCCGGGCTTCGGCGACGGGGGTAGCTGGACCTTCACCTGGGAGGACTACGACCGGGGCCAGACCAGCGCCACCCACGACGCCGGCTACTCCTACATCACGGACTACGAGAACAGCCGCAAGGACACCATCAAGCTCTCCGAGGGCGACGAAGGCGGTCTGAACGGCACCTGGGAGACCTCCACCGTGACCGGTCTCGACCAGTCCGAGAACGACACCTGGGGCCAGGACGTCGGCCTGCCCAACGGCCAGATCCAGGTCGCGGGACGGGTGGTCAAGGACGACGGCTTCGGCAACGAGATCCCCGTCTCCAACGCCGGCACCACGGCGGACTGTGACAGCAGCCCCTGCATCCTCCAGTACACCGAGTCGGCCGACACGACGCGCACCATCTCCGGCGTGCTCACGGACCTCACGCCGGAGGACCTGGAGCGGGACGTCGACGACTACGGCCAGCAGCAAGGGTTCTAGATGCCCCCGGCACAAGTAACGCACCGTTGCGCGGACCCCTTCCGCCCCTGTCGGCCCGGGGTCGCGCTTGGAATGACTCTGCCATGCCGGCGGCGACCCCAGACCAACAGGGACGGAAGTTGCCTCGCGCACCGGTACACTACTTCCGCCGTGGTCATCTAGCGCCGAAGAGAGACGCCCACGTGATTCGGGGCGCTCTCGGGCCGGACCTCCCGTCGGTCCGAGGGCGTCGGCGGGCGACGCGAGCCATGCCGCTCACCCTCCTCCCCAAGCTCCGCCTCGAGACCGAACTGCGCGCCCGTGGGGTGCCACAGATGCGGTTGGCACGGCGCCAACCCGATCTGCGCGCCCGTGGGGTGCCACAGATGCGGTTGGCACGGCGCCAACCCGATCTGTGCGCGCGTGGGGTGCCACAGATGCGGTTGGCACGGCGCCAACCCGATCTGCGCGCGCAGCGAGCAACGCTCCTCCTCGAGTCGTCGAGATCACCCTCCGGGCCGGACTCGACCCCGGAGAACTCGACCCGATGGGTCAGGTTCCGGGGGATCGGGGCGACTGGCGCCCGATCCTCACCGGCATCCGGCGGCGGCCCCAGGTTCCGGGGTGGGGGTCGAAGAGGCCCGGGATCCGGTCGGCGCAGCGGGCGCAGTGGCCGGGGCGGCGGGGGGACAGGCCCCAGTGGCCGAGGGCGTACCAGTCGCGCTCGATCAGCAGTGAGCCGCAACCGGGGCACCAGGTGCTGCCGCCGGCGGCGTCGTGCACGTTGCCCGTGTAGACGTGCCGCAGTCCCACGTCCAGGGCCAGGGTTCGGGCCCGCTGGAGGGTGGTGCCGGGCGTGCGAGGGCGGTGCAGCTTGAAGTCCGGGTGGTAGGCGCTGAAGTGGAGAGGCACGTCGGCCCCGAGCGCTTCGTGGACCCACTCGCAGAGTGCGCGGAGCTCGCCCTCGCTGTCGTTCTCCTCGGGAATGACCAGCGTGGTGATCTCCAGGTGGACCGAGGACTCACGGGCCAGCCAGGCGAGGGTCTCCTTCACCGGTGCCAGCTCGCCGTAGCAGAGCCGCTTGTAGAAGCGCTCGGTGAATGCCTTGAGGTCCACGTTCGCCGCGTCCATGCCGGCGAAGAAGTCCTCCCGGGCCGGGCCGTCGACGTAGCCGGCGGTCACGGCGACCGTGTGCACGCCGGCCTCGCGGGCGGCCGCCGCCACGTCGAGGGCGTACTCGGCGAAGATGACCGGGTCGTTGTAGGTGAACGCGATGGACCGGGACCCGGTGCGCTCGGCCGCAGCCACCAGCTCCGCAGGGCCGGCCCGATCCATGCGAGCGTCCATCGACCGGGACTTGGAGAGGCTCCAGTTCTGGCAGAAGCGGCACCCGAGGTTGCAGCCGGCGGTCCCGAAGGACAGGACCGGCGTGCCCGGCAGGAAGTGGAAGAGGGGCTTCTTCTCGATCGGGTCGACACAGAAGCCGCTGGACCGACCCCAGGTGGTGAGCGCGATGCCATCGGTCCCGGCCTGGCGCACGAAGCAGAATCCCCGCTGGCCCGGCTTGAGGTGGCACCGGCGCGGACAGAGCTCACAGACGAACCGCTCCCCTCTCCGGACCCACCAGCGCCCGGGGTGACCCAGCTCGGCCACCGGGCGGCTCAAGGCTGGACGACCTTCCGCACTTCGAAGCGCTGGAGGCGCACGGCGTCTCCACTCCCGATCCCGGCCTTGCGACGGGCGTAGGAGAGCTGCTCCTCCACCGTGTCGATGCCCTCGATGTCCGGGAGCAGCACCCCCCGCCGGACGCCGTCGGTCACCACGACTCCGTAGCGGGAGGGATCGAGCTGCCCCGGACCGTCGATCGGCTCGAGGGGCTCGAGGACGGAGACCTCGTAGGTCAGGGCCGACAGCTCCTCGGGGCGGACGTTGGGGAAGCGCGGGTCCCTCAGGGCGGCTGCCCGCGCCTGCTGGGCGACCTCGTGCCAGAGGTCACCCGAGCCCGGGGAGAGCCGGCCGATGCAGCCTCGCAGGGCCCCTCCCTTGCGCAGGGTCACGAAGACCCCGCGGCCCGACGGACCGCCTTCGATCGCCGGACCGGTGCGGCCGGTGACGGCGCGGGTCACCGCCCGGCGAGCCAGGGCGTAGAGAGGCGGATCGGGGTCCCGGAAGATGGCCTCGGCGTAGCCCACACCCCAGGGTCCCTCGTAGGCCAGGACCTCCGCGTGCAGGGGCTCGCCGGCAGCCCCGAGGGCCAGGCGGGTGGTGTCCACCACGTCTTCGGCGGCCTCGGCGCGGTGGGGCGTGCGCTCCAGGTCCTCCCAGCGCTCCTCCTCGAGGGCCCGCAGGAAGGCCGCGTCGAAGAGCCGGGCCTTGGGGTGGAAGCCCGCGGGCGCTCCCTGCTTCAGGCGATGGCTCATGTCCCCGGAGGCGATCACCGCCGTGCGACCCGGCAGTCCAGCCAGCCGGCCGCCGAGCTGCTCGCTGGCCGGGGAGCTGGACCAGGGCAGGGCCAGGATGGCGGTGGGACCTCGCCAGCCCGCCTCCCACAGGAAGGCGAGCGGGACCATGGCTCCGTGGTCGAGCGAGCGACGACCGCGCCGGACGCCCGGCAGGGCCAGGGTCTCCGCCACCTCCGGCGCGTCCGGGAGCTCCACGGCGACATCGGGGGCCCCGAAGTCTGCCAGGTCACCCCGGTGTGTTCCCTCCCAGGCCGAGAATTCCGTCGCGTGGCGGGGCGAGTGGGGCGAGACCAGCACCAGCCGCTCGGGCCGCGATGCGATGGTCCGCGCCGCCACCTCCCGCATGGCGCTGGTGGTGGCGACGCACCTCTCCGCACGCTCACCACCCACCTTCGGGTGCACGATGGGCGCGTGACACATCAAGCCCGACGAGGTCACGGCCATGACCCATCCTACGCCCTGGTGCGTCCCGGCGCGGCGGGAAGGGCCTGAGTTATGCAACCGCCGCCTGACCTCCGGCATAGCTCGGGGCGGTGCAGCGCACTGGAGGAGACGCACGTGGTGGACGCCATCTCTGGCCTACGCATCCCCGACCGCCCGCAGCTCCCGGAGCTGGGGGACGCCCTCCGCAGCCTGGAGCTCGACGCCGAGCTGCTGGCCACAGCCCAGCCTCCCGACCCGGGCCGCCCCTATGGCCGGCGGGTCCTCCTCCAGACCGCCACCCTGGAGGGCATGATCGCCTGCTGGAAGCCCGGCGTGCCGTGTGCGGTACACGATCACGGCGGCTCGGTCGGGGCCGTTCGGGTCCTCGCGGGCACCGGCCTGCACCGCCAGTACACGGTCTCCGAGGGTGCCCTGCACCTGGTCGCCGAAGATCCCGTGGCCCCGGGGGACATCCTGGTGTGCGGCTCCACCTTCGTGCACGCGATGGAGTCCGGGCTCGAGGAGCCGATGATCACCCTGCACCTCTACGGCCCGACCCTCCCCCACATGATCGTCTGGGACCAGCAGACCGGCCGCACCCTGAAGGTCTCCGGTGGCTGCGGTGCCTGGGTGCCCGCCGAGCACGAAGCCGACCAGCTGCTCGAGGTCCGGGAGGGCCTGGTCCCCGCCTGGTAGGGCGGGCCGCTCGCGGCGTCCAGGTCATCTGCTTCCAGTCAAAACTGGAAGTAGATGAACTGACCGCCCTTGACGCCGAAGGCCACGATCGACCAGAACATCAGCGCGCAGGCCACCGCCCAGGCGCCTCGCCGCCGGGGATGGAGCAGCCAGGACTGGACGTCACCCCAGCGCTGGAGCTCGTGGGCCAGGACCACCCACAGGAGCACGTGGAGACCGTTCCAGATCTGGATGTCCAGGTCCAGCCAGGCCCGGAGGGAGAACATGTCCAGGTACTGCTGGAACCCGGAGCCGAAGATCGCCCTGACGTAGCTGCTCGAGATCTCGAAGTTCGGCGATCGGAAGTAGATGTTGATCATCGAGATCATCCAGTAGGTGACCGCACAGCAGAGGTAGTAGTACCCCCAGCGTCCGAACCAGCCGCCGCGCTCCGCGAGCCCCTGGAGCTGCCGCAGTCCGCGGGGACGCAGGACCTTCTGACCGATCATCGAGAGGCCGTTGAGGATGCCCCAGATGACGAAGTTCCAGCTCGCGCCGTGCCAGAACCCGCTGAGCAGCATCACGAGCATCACGTTGAGCTGGGTGCGGCGCTCCCCCTTCCGGCTGCCTCCCAGGGGGATGTAGATGTGCTCCTTGAAGAACACCGACATCGAGATGTGCCACCGCCGCCAGCGCTCGCTGATGGAGGGCACCACGAAGGGCAGGTTGAAGTTGGGACGGATGTGGTACCCCATCAGCCGGCCGATGCCGATGGCGATGTCCGAGTAGGCGCTGAAGTCCGTGTAGATCTGCAGCGTGAAGAGGAACATCACCAGCACGGCGGTCGGACCGTGCTCGATGGGGGTCGCGTAGAAGGGATCGATGATCTCGGCGATCCAGTCGGCGATCACCGCCTTCTTCACGTAGCCGAGCAGGATCAGGAACACGCCCTCGTAGACCCACTCGCGCCGCACGTACGGCGTGCGCTCGATCTGGGGCAGCAGGTGCGTGGCCTTCTCGACGGGGCCCGCGTTGAGCTGCGGGAAGTAGCTCACATAGAGCGCGTAGTGCTGGAAGGTCCTGGCCGGTGGCAGCTCCCGCTTGTACAGGCTGACCACGTAGCCGATGGACTTGAAGACGTAGAAGCTGATGCCGACCGGCAGGAACACGTCGAGCATCAGGTCCTGGACCACCACCGGGCTGACGGGCAGTCCGGCCGCTGAGGCGACGTTGCGCGCCTGCCCGAAGGTCGTCAGGGCCATGTTGGCGTACTTGAAGAAGCAGAGGCAGCTCAGCTCGAAGGCGATGGCGAAGGCCGCCCAGCGCCACCGGACGCGGGTCTCCGTCTCGACCCACAGCTTGTGGCCCACGACGTAGCAGATGACGGTGGAGGCCAGCAGCAACAACATCGACGGCGGGTGGTACCAGCCGTAGAAGAAGAAGCTCGCCACCAGCAGGAACCAGATCCGGCTCTGCTCCCGCCCGCGCAGGCCCAGCACGTGGTTGACCAGGAGGACCACGGCCAAGAACAGCACGAAGATCTTGGAGTTGAAGAGCATCGCGAGCCCTCAGAGACCTTCGGGCCGGGGCGGCAGCGGGTAGGCCCAGCCCTCCGGCACTTCGGCGGGCAGGCCTCCGCTCTCGAGCAGCGGCAACAGCCAGAGGGCGAACTGGGTCCGACCGGCCTTGTTGAGGTGGTGGTAGTTCCAGAAGTGCTCCTCCTGCCAGTCGCCGGGAACGGGCACGAACGGAACGCCCGGGGGTCCGTCCCAGCTCTGCCAGGCCTCCAGGATCTCCGGCGGCATGCGCTCGGCCTCCGCGGCCGGGTGCATCGGCATGCGCAGCACCGTGAACGCGGCCCCCGCCGCCAGCACCCGCTCCCGCATCCGGTACAGGCCGAGGACGTTCACGTGGTCGGGCTCGAACGAGAGCGGCACCGTCACGTCGGGGCCACCGCCGCGGTAGCCCCCCTCCCGCAGGAATTCCTTGGCGTGGGGGACCTTGTTGACCTGCGGCACCCACTGGACCGATGGCTCGTTGTAGTCGAGCACGCGGTGGTTCCAGAGACGCTTCGCCCCCGTGTTGAACTCGTCCCGGACCAGGAAGAACTGCTCCGGGTGGTTCAGGCACAGCTCGATGCGGTCCTGCCAGAGCAGGTCGTCGAGCTGGAGGATCTCGCCGCAGGACAGCAGGAAGGGTGCGAGCGCCTCGGCGCTGTCGTTGTCCGCCATCCAGTCGTGCCGGTAGTTCGAGAACCAGACGGCCGACACGACGTGGTCCCCCGGCTTCAGGGGCAGGCGATCGATGACCCCTGCGGCGAGCAAGGGCGCCCCGCGGGCGAAGCCGTTCTTCCGCACCCGCCAGTCGCTCCCGGTCCGCTCCAGGGTGTTGTTGAGGGCGCGCTCGTTGGCGCCCTGCTTGATGATCGACGCCCCGACCAGCCAGAGGATGCGGTGTTCCTGCAACCGATCGGCGTCCTCGACATATTCACGTTCGAAGCGCTCGAAGAGCCCCGTCAGGTCGTTCTCCCGCCCCCAGCGGGTGAAGTCGGCCGCCGCCTCGTAGGGCAACGTGAACAGGAGGAACAACACCGCCGCGGCCACCAGCAGCACCGCCTGCAGCGCGATCGCACGACCGTGCTCCTCCCGAGCCTCGGCGAGCTCTTCGGGCGTGGTCGGGGGCTCGGGGATCCAGTCGGTCGACATCGCGCGCGGCTTCTAACGGAATCTCGCCGCGACCTGGCGCCTCGGGCAGCACCTGCACCTCGGGCTGGGCACGTCCGTCGGCCATCGGCGCCCCGCCGTGAGCGAAGATGGGCGGAGCGGGGCCTTCTTCAAGGCGCAGGCTGGAGCCACCTGGATGATCTGATCGCAAAGCCGTGGCATGATCCAGTTGGTGGAGACTGGAGGGAGCGACCATGGGGTTCGAAGTCCACATCACGCGTGGCGGAGACCCGCTCGAGGACATGGAACCGACCCCCATTTCCATCGAGGAATGGCATGTCGTCGTGAACGGCGATCCCGAGCTGGAGTTCGACCCCACCAGTGAGCGCCCCGGCTACGCGCTCTGGAAGCGCCCCGATGAACCGCCCGTGGTCTTCGAGTTCCGCCACAGCCACGTGTCGATCACCGACCCCGACGAGGAGACCCTGGCGAAGGCGGCCGCCGTCGCCAAGGCCCTCGGCGCCGAAGTCCACGGCGAAGACGGCGAGGAATACGACGACGAGGGTCACCTTCAGTACGACCCGGACGACGACTCCACCGTGCGGGAGCAGCTCGAGACCCAGTCCCAGATCCTCGACGAGATGAGGGGGGAGGCCGAGGAGGAGGACCTCGCGGCCATCAAGCGCCCTTGGTGGAAGCGCATCCTCAAGTAGAGGATTGAACATCTCCTCTTGGACCGTCGATGACGCCCTCCGACGGTCACTCTCGGCCCGCGCGCCCGGCGTCGATCCGACCGACACAGGGGACCTGTGCATCGATCGACAGGACGACAGTGGGCCCTCGAGCGGGGCCGACGAGCACGTGCGCGCACCGAGAAACAGCGCCGCGCACCGCGTGGTCCGAAGCACCGAGATCACACCTTGACACGTCATGGCGTACGCCCGCAGGGGGGCGTCGAAGGGAGCGCCCGGGTCTGCTACATGCCGGTGTGGGGCGCATCGACAGCGACCCAGGCCCCCAGCCACACCCGGGCCGCGGAATCTGCCGGGAGCCACACCCGGGCTTCACCTCGCGGGCCGAAACCCGGTGCGTTGGTTAGCATCCCACCGCGACGACCCGCTTCGGGTCGATGCGCACCACATGTGGAGGAAACACAATGCGCTACCTGCTTCTCGCCCTGACGGGCCTCGGCCTCGCCTTCTTCACCGGTTGCGGCGACGACACCACCGACGACAGTGGCGACACCACTGACGACAGCGGTGCCTTCGTGATGCAGATCGACGGCGACTTCAAGCTCGTCTGAGCCGCTATCTTCTTCGCTCGCCCCCCGTGTCCGCGGCACGGGGGGCGAGCTGCTTTTGGGGTGACGCGCTCCAGCCCGTGTGACCTGTGACGGCTCACCCCACCGCCGCCCGCTGCCTGGCCCACGCGCTCGCCCGCCGCGGCGTGCGCCATGCCTTCGGCATGCCCGGCGGCGTGCTCCTGCCCGTGCTCGACGCCCTGCGGGAGGAGGGCATCGCCTTCGTGCTCACCCGTCACGAGACGGCCGCCGCCTTCATGGCGGAGGCGACGTGGCGCCTGACGGGCGCCCCCGGTGTCGCCCTGGGCACGCTGGGGCCGGGCTCCACCCAGCTCCTCAGCGGCGTCGCGGGTGCCTGGCTGGACCGCGCACCGCTCGTGGCGATCACCGGCGACGTTCCGGTGCGAAGCCGCACCCTCTACACCCACCAGGTCCTCGATCAGCGGGCCCTGTTCGAGCCCGTGGTCCATCGCGCCGTCACCTGCACCCCCGAAGAGGCCTGGCGCGAGATCCCGCTCACCCTGCGGCACCTCGACCAGGGTCGACCGGGGCCGGTGCTGATCAACCTCCCAGGAGATGTCGCGACAGCGCCACAGCCCGGCCTCTGGAACGACACCTTCGACACCGCGCCGGCCAGGCCGGACTCCGAGGTCCTCGGAGAGGTCGCCGCGCTGGTCCGCTCCGCCAGGCGCCCCGCGATCGCCGTCGGGTGCAGCGACCTGTCCGACCGCGTCGACCTCACCCTCTATGCCCTCGCCCACCAGCTTCGCGCGCCGGTCCTCACCACCTACAAGGCCAAGGGCGTGCTCGCCGAGACCGACACCTGGAGCGCCGGGGCCTTTGGACTGTCCCCCGTCATCGATCGCAAGCAGCAGGCGCTGCTGGAGCAGGCCGACCTGCTGCTGGCGGTCGGACTCGACCCGGTCGAGCTCCGTCCCCAGTGGCTGCCCGGCTGGCGTGCCGAGCTGCCTGTGGTCGCCATCGACACCCACCCTCCCGTCGACCTGGTCCATCCGCTGGCCCGCGTCCTCGTGGGCGATGTCCCCGGGATCCTCCAGGCCCTGGCGGTGCAGGGCGCCAGCACCTGGGAGCCCGTGGAGGTCGAGCGCCACCGGACCCGTCTGGCCGAGGGCTTCGACGACGGCCCTGACGGCCCGGCCGCCACCGTAGGAGCCCTGCGACGGGCCCTGCCCCCCGACGGCATCTGCACCCTCGACGTGGGGGCCCACCGCATCACCGCCTGCCACGCCTGGACCTGCACCCGTCCGAGGCGCCTGCTCCAGTCCAATGGCCTCAGCTCCATGGGCTACGGCCTGCCCGCGGCCATCGGCGCCGGCCTGGCCTGTCCGGGCGTGCCCGTGATGGCCGTCACCGGAGACATGGGCCTGTGGATGTACGCCGGCGAGCTGGGCACGGCCGCCGAGCAGGGCCTCGACCTGGTCGTGGTCTACCTCTGCGACGCCAGCCTCAGCCTCATCGAGCTCAAGCAGGAGCGCCTCGGCCTGGAGCGGGGCGGTGTGCGCTTCGACAACCCGCGCGTCGAGGCCCTCGCCGAGGCCTTTGGTGGCGTCGGCGTCCAGGCCCAGGGCGCCGACGAGGTGGAGGCCGCGGCTCGTGCCGCGGTGGCCGCCGGGGGCCTGCGGCTCATCGAGGCGATCATCGATCCGGAGCCCTACCGCCTCCAGATGTGAAGCGCGACAGCCCGACCACGGCGTCCCACCGGTCCGGGGGACCGCTGCGGACCCAGACCACGCGCCCGACCCGGGCCGTGAGGCTCCAACCTCCGGACAGCGCCCGCGACCCGGCCAGTCGCACCGCCACATCGCGGTAGTGGAGCGAGGAGAACCGCTCCTCCGTCGGGCGAGCCCACTCCGTCCAGGTGGCGTCGCGCTCGAGCCCGCCGAGACGATGCAGGGAGTCGGCCGTGGCCTCCACCGCCCAGGGTCCCCCGGTCCAGCGCACCTGGAGGCCACCGTCGACCTGGTTGGCGGGCACGCGCAGGGTCTCCTGCTCCACCACCAGGTCCCGCTTGGTGCGCAGGGTGAAGCCCAGCCAGCCGTCCAGCCGGACCCGACCGACCTCCCGCCCCAGGAGCCCTCCGACGCGGAGGTCCCAGGTGCCGTCACCGGTGGAGGTCCAGCGGTCTCTCACCTCGGCCTGCCAGACGTCGGTCGCGCCCTGGACCGACAGGGTCCCGTCCGTGGCACCGAGCCGCCAGCGTCGTCGGAGGTCGAGGATCGCCCGCCCCAGGCCCACCACCGGCTCGCAGTAGTCCGGGATCGGAGCGGCGGTCTGGCAGGGGTTTCCGTCCACGATCCGCACCGTGTTGAAGACCACCGGCAGGCTGGCCGAGAGCTGGAGCCGGTCGCTGAGACCCACCCCGTACCAGCCCTCCAGACGGAGCTGGGCCGCCCGGTCCAGGTCGTAGACCTCGCCCGTGGCGTGGCGGATCTGGCGGAAGGTGCCTCCACCCAGCGCCACCCAGGCCGCCGTGGACCCGTCCGGCAGCGTCGAGGCGGTCTCCGCGGATGCCACGGAGAGAGACCCCCACACCAGCACAGGTCCGATCAACGTGGGTCAGCCCGGCTCGCCATCCGGCTCCACGACGCAGTCCGGGCAGAACATGGCATACAGGTCGTCCACGGCGAGCATCTCGCCCAGCACGCTGCCGCCGTTGAACTGCACGTCCCACAGCAGCTCCCCGGACACATCGATCTCCTGGACCCGGGCGCTGGTGCCGAAGTTCATCAGGGTGTTGCCGTTGTCCAGCCTCCGGGCCTCCCCGACCTGCTCGGCCATCACGCCCTCACCCTGCCCATAGGACCACACGGCCCGCAGGGTCTCGGAGGAAGCGTCGATCTCGTACTCCCAGACGATCGTCTCGGCGTCGTCGTGCCAGGTGCTGGTGAGCAGCAGGCGATCGGGGCCCGGACGGGAGGGGTTGTGTTGCCAGTTGAACTCCGACTCCGGTGGATCGAAGGCGTAGGCGTCCTGGAGCTGACCGAAGTGCCGCAGGGTCTCGCCGGTCTCGCGGTCGAACTCCACGACCGTGTCCAGGTTCCAGTAGCTGGCGAGGTAGGTCCCGGTGTCCGGGTCGGCGACCAGGGCGTTGTGGTCGCAGCGGGTGTTCTCCAGGCCCACTCCGAGGAGCCAGTCGGCGCAGGTCCAGACCGTGCGGACCTCCCCGTCCGGGGACCGCTCCAGCACCTGCTCGGTCTTGCGCATCGTGGACGGCCAGGCGAGCGACCCATCGGGCCACAGGGTGAAGGAGTGGCTGAGGCCCTGGGCCTCGATCTCCTCGATCACGCGGCCTGTCATGTCCATGCGCACGATCCAGGAGTCGCCGCCTCCCCAGGGCGCCTTGCCGAACCAGAAGGAGCGCCCGTCCACGTCCCGCTTGAGGTTCGGCGACCAGAACCCGTCGTCCAGCAAGCGGTACCAGACGAGGTCTCCGTCGCGGTCGAGCACGTAGAGGAACCACTGGTCGAAGCTGGTGGTGATCGAGGAGGTCCCCATCACGTAGGGCGACATCCCCAGGAGGTCGCCGGAGGACAGCAGCGAGGTGCTCCCGATGGCCACGGGCAGGGGTCCGGTCTCCACCTCGCCGGTCAGCCCCTCCTGGCGCACGCCGCCGAGCTCGGCCACCACCCGCCAGGCGATCGTCTCGCTGGCCGGAAGCCCCAGGAGCGGCATCTCGTGGGGGCCCACACCGTCGACGGCCGGCGTCTCCCGCCAGGTCTCCTCGCCGGAGACCCGATACTCCACCCCGCTCGTCCCGTCCTCGGCCAGGGCCCAGGTCACGTCGATGACCAGGTTCATCTCCGGGTGGAGCGCGGCCTGCGCATCGAGGATCGCGGTGGCCGTGTCGGTCGTGGAGTCGGTGGCGGTGCCCGTGTCGGTGCCCGAGTCGATGTCCGACGCCGAGTCGATCACCGGATCGGCGCTGTCCACCGTGACCACGCCGCCGGGAGCACAGGCCACGAGAGCCAGAATTCCCAGCAGACCCACACTACAACGCCCATCGCTCATGGTGCCCCTCCCGCGGGGTGTGGCAGACTACGCGCCCCGTGACCGGCCCGGAGACCGACCATGCCGACTTTGCTCACGCTTTTCTTCCTGATGCTCGCCTGCGGTGACGACACCACCGAGGACACCTCGGACCCGACCGGAACCGTCGACACCGAAGAGACCGACACCGACACCGACAGCGACACCGACCGCGACGCCGACGAAGACGGCGACCCCGACGACGACCCCTACGACGACCCCGACCCCGAGATCGCCCCTCACACCCC
>CAZCVP010000061.1:0-36519 GCA_964501915.1 uncultured Enterobacterales bacterium | reverse complement strand
GCGTGCCGGGCGGGGGGGGGGGGGGGGGCGGGGGCGCTGGGGGGGGGGGGGGGGCGGGGGCGGGGGCGGGGGCGGGCCACGACACCGTGGTCCTGGAGATGGGCGAGCGGGAGGCTCCGGCGACCTTCACCCAGCGCGAGGAGGACATGCTGCCCCGGCTCTTCCAGGACGCCGGGGCCCGGACCACCTTGGATGGGGCGACCACGGTGCTGCAGGGCAAGGGCGTCGGCGGCTCGACGCTCCACAACATCAACCTCTGCAAGCGGGTGCCCGACGACCTGCTCGATCGGTGGGCCGACCGCCAGGACCTGCCGGACCTGCCCGCCGAGCTGACCAGGGCCTACGCCGACGTGGAGCGGGACCTCAGCGTCACCGAGATCGAGGAGGCGCGCATCAACCGCCACAACGCGCTCTTTCGCCGCGGCGCCCGGGCCCTGGGCTGGCGCAACGGTCCCCTGAGCCACAACCGGGTCGGCTGCATCGGCTCCGGCTTCTGCGAGCTGGGCTGCGCCTACGACGCCAAGCAGAACGCGGCCAAGATCTACCTGCCCCGTGCGGTCGTGGCGGGGGCACGAGTGGTCTCCGGTGTGCAGGTGACCCGCCTCCGACACCGCTACGGGCGAGCCCTCGGCGTGACCGGGCGCACGCCGGAGGGTCACAGCGTGCGGATCGACGCGCCGGCGGTGGTGGTCGCCGCGTCGGCGACGGGCTCGCCAGCCCTCTTGCTGGCGTCGAGCCTGGGCGGACGCCACCGCCAGGTGGGCGCCGGCCTGCACCTCCACCCGGGGGGCGTCGTCGGGGCCGTCTTCGACGCCCCGGTCCGCGGCTGGGAGGGCATCCCCCAGTCCTGGGAGTGCACGGAACTCCTCTCGGGCACCGATCCCGACAAGCGGATCTGGCTGGTACCGAACTTCGGCCACCCGGTGGTCACCGCGACGCAACTACCCGGCTTCGGCGCCGAGCACGCGAGCTGGATGAAGCACTACGCCCGCATGGCCGCCTGCTCCCCGATGCTCCACGACCACAGCAGCGGCCGAGTGGGTGTCCGTCGGAGCGGCCGCCCGGTGCTGAGCTACCGCCTCGAGGACGACGACAAGCGCGCCCTCGCGGCGGGCTTCGCCGCCGGGTCTGCGCTGATGCTGGCCGCGGGGGCCCGCAAGGCCGTGATTCCGACCGCACGCCCGATCGTCGTCACCAGCCTGGCCGAGGCGGAGGGCCTGGCCGAAGGCCTGTCGATGCGCCGCCTCGATCCTCCGCTGGCCGCTGTCCACCCGATGGGCGGGCTGCGGCTGGGCTCCGATCCGCGCACCTCCGCGGTCGATGGCCAGGGGCGCCTCCATGGCGCGAGCGGGGTCTGGGTCGCCGACGGTTCGCTGATGCCGTCGAGCACCGGCGTCCCGCCCCAGATCACCGTCTATGCCCTGGGCCTGCACGTCGGTCGCCGCTGTGCAGCCAGCCTGTGAAGTAGGCTTCGGGGGTGCGTCGACCCACCCCCGAGCTGACCCCGGGAGCCACGGTCGGTGCGCACCGCATCCTGCGCCTGCTCGGCAAGGGTGCCAGCGCCCACGTCTACCTGGCGCGAGCTCCGGACGGCCGCGACGTCGCTCTCAAGCTCCGCCCCCGGGGAGACCCCGACCAGGATCGTCGCTTCCTGCGGGAGTTCGAGTCCCTGCGCCGCCTCGCCCTGCCCGGCGTGGTCACCGTGCACGACGCAGGACACACGGCCCAGTGGCTCTACTACACGATGGAGGTCGTCGAGGGGGCCCCGCTGCGCTCCTGGGTCCACCAGCGCTCGGACCCACGGGAGCGGGTGCGGGTGTGCTGCGAGGTGGGGCTCAAGCTCTGCGAGACCCTGGCGACCATCCACCGGGCCGGCTTCGTCCACCGGGACCTGAAGCCCTCGAACGTGCTCGTCACCCAGGAGGGTGCGGTCCGCGTCCTCGACTTCGGCGTGGTGCGGTGGTGGGCCGTCGAGGAGGAGATCACGGGCACGGGCGGCATGGTCGGGACCATCCCCTTCATGGCGCCCGAGCAGGTCGTCGGACTGCCGCTCTCCCCTGCGGCCGACATCTTCGCGGTGGGACTGCTCCTGTACGAGGGCATCGCCGGCAAGCGTCCCTCCGCGGGCAGCACCCACGGCTGGATCGCGCGCCAGATCCTGGGACGACTCAAGCCCTTGATCTGCCTGAACCCGGACATCCCGGCCGGCTTCTCGAGCCTGGTCGAGCAGTGCCTCGCCCTGGAGCCCCGGCATCGCCCGACCGCCCTCGAGCTGGCCTACCGGCTGAAGCGGGTCCTCGAAGGCCAGACAGCGGGCGACTGGCCGGAGCCCCACCTCTTCCTCGGACGCACGCTGGAGATGGACCCGCTGATGCGGGCGATGGCCGGCCACGGGCCCCGGCTGGTGGTCATCCGAGGTCGGGCCGGCGACGGCCGACGGCGCCTGGTGGAGCGGGCTCGGCGGCAGGCCCTGCTCACGGGCCGACGCACGGAGTACGGCACCTGCAAGGCTCACGTCCCCGGGTCCTGCATCGGTGAGGTCCTGGAGCGCGTGCTCGGCTCCAGCCCCAAGGAGGACTGGAACGACCACATCAACGGTGCCCAGGTCCGGGCACTGCTCGAGATGTGGCCGAGCCTGCCCCTGGAGAGCGAAGCCTCGCCCCAGGGGTGGTCACCCGCCACCCGCAGCGACGTCGTGAAGGCCGCCGTCGCGCTCCTGAAGGCCACGGCGAAGGCCCGCCCGATGGTCGTGACCCTGGACGCCCTCGACCAGCTCGACGCGCTGTCGGCGCGGATCCTGGAGTCGCTGGCGCTGGACAGCTCAGTGCCGCTGTCGGTGCTGTCGGTGCTCGACACCCGGTGGACCAACCCCGTGGCCCGGGACTTCCTCGGGCGCCTGGAGACCCTGGGCCGGCTGCGGTCCCTGGAGCTGCCCGAGCTCGACGACGAGGACGCCACCGCCGTCGCGAGCTGCCTCGTGCCGGAGGGGGAGGCCGTCTCTTCCAGCGCCGGTCGGCCATCGGAGGCGGTCCGGGCCGGCCTGCGACGTCTCTCCGAGCTGCGCGGGGTCCCGTTCCGCGCCCCGGGCGCGGAGGCGGGGCTGCTGGCGATGGCCGGGGGGCCCCTGCCTGGGCAGGTCGCGGACTGGTGCGTGGGCGACGCCAGGCCCCTGATCAACGGCGGCCTCGTGACCACCGGGGTCGACGGGCGCCTCGCCTTCTGCGGAGACCACGTGCGCCGGGCCTCGGAGGAGGGCGTGGTCGATCGGGCCGGCGCCCACGTCCGGCTGGCCACCGCCTGGGCCGAGCACTCACGGGGAGAGCAGCGCTGGGTCGAGGTCGCCCGCCACCGGGTCGCGGCCGGCGCGGAGGACACCACCCTGTGGCAGGCGGCCGCCCGCGCGGCCATCGCCGCCGAGCGACTCGGGCGCTACGCCACGGCCCGCAACTGGCTGCTGATGCTGGACGACGTCCCCAAGGACCGCTCCACGATCGCCTACCGGCGCCTGTCCTTCCCCCTGGCCTGGACGCGGGCCCGCATCGCCCACATGTGCGACACGGAGCGGGTGCGTCGCGACCTGGTCGAGCAGGCCGCCGCCCGCGCCGGAGAGCCCCTCGACAAGCACCGGGTGGCGCTGCTCTTGATCCAGGCCCGCCAGCGGGAGGGCGATCCCCGGGGAGCCCTCGTCCAGGCCGTGCGCTCGGGCGAAGCCGTGGCCGACGCCGACGCCCAGCTCGCCGCCCAGGTCGCCCTGGCCGAGGCGGACGCACGGCTGGAGCTGGGCCAGGTCGACCGGGCCCTGGAGCGCTGCGAACAGGCCGAGCGGCGGCTCGATCCGGGGCAGTACCCGCTGGAGGCCATGGAGCTGGCCATGATGCGCGGTCGCTGCCTGGTCGGCGTGGGGCGCCTGACGGAGGCCACGGACGTCGCCCGCAAGGGACACCTGAGCGCTCGCCGCCTGCGCCTGCCTCGCGCCCAGGCCACCTTCGCCCTGGTGATGGCCCACTGTCACCGCCTCCGCGGCCAGCGCCGGCAGGCCGAAGGGGCCACCTGGGAGGCCCGCGAGCTCTTCCGTGAGCACAGCGATCAGCACCTTCAGGCCGAAGCGGCGCTGGAGATGGGTCGTCTGACCCTGGAGCGGGGCGAGGTCGCGGCGGCCGGCGTCTACCTGGAGCAGGCCCGCCACGCCGCCCACAAGCTCGGCCGACGGGCGCTGATCGCCGACTCCCACGCCCTGGACGTGGAGCTGGCGGCGATGACCGGCGACGTGGTCCGCCTGGCGGAGGCCCAGCAGGAGGTGGAGCGGGGAGCCCTTCGCACCGACACCACCGCCATGGCCGAGGCTCGCGCCGGACGCATCCTGCGCAGCACGCCGGACCTCGAAGACGCCGCTCGGCGGGCGCCCGAGGACGGCTACGCCGCCGCGCTCGTCCGCCTGGAGCTGGCGCGACACCTGCTGGACCTCGAGCGCCCCGAGGAGGCCCGCCGCCCCCTGAGAGAGGGCCTCGGCATCGCCCAGGAGGGCGAGCTGGCCGAGCTGATGCTCTACGGCCGCCTGCTCGCAGGCCTGATGCCCCCGGTCCAGGACGAGGGCTGGGAGCGACTGGTGGCCCGGAGCCTCCGGGAGCCCTGGGTCGAGCTCTACCTCGGCGGCCTGGAGCTGGACGGACGGCGCCGCAAGCTCCGGGGCGACCTTCGCGGCGCACGCCAACGCTTCGACTCGCTGCGCATGCGGGCCGAGGACCTGGGGCTGAAGCCCTACGTCGACGTCGCGGAGCGGCTGCGGCCGTAGGAGCGTGGCCCTCCGACCCACCCGCTCGATCAAGGTGCCCATCGTCCTGGCGGCCGTGGCCGTGGTGCTCAGCCTCGCCATGCTGGTGGGCTGGATCCTGGTCGTGGCCCGAGACTTCGCCGCCGCCGAGCGGGTGGTGCTCAACACCTGGCTGATGGTGGCCGGCATCCTCTCCCTGGTCGCGATCATCACCGGGCTGGTGCTGATCAGCGTGTTCCTGGTGCGGGAGATCCTGGAGAGCCGCAAGCAGGTCCGCTTCATCGACTCGGTCACCCACGAGCTGAAGAGCCCCCTCGCCTCCCTCAAGCTCTGCCTCCAGACCCTGGCGCGACCCGGCCTGTCCGAGGAGCGCCGGCGCAAGCTGGAGGGCATGATGCTGGACGACATCAATCGGCTCAGCGGCTTCATCGACGACGTGCTGGAGTCCAGCCGCATCGCCATGGGCAAGGGTGCATTGCGCCTGGACGAGGTGGAGCTGGCCGAGATCGCCCAGCTCTGCGCCCGCCGGGTCCGGGCCCGCTTCCGGGCCGAGGACGACGCCGTCGAGATCCACGTGCCCGAGGACCTGGTGGTGCTGGCCGACCGCACGGCGCTGGAGACCGTGCTCACCAACCTGCTGGACAACGCCGTGAAGTACTCGCCCCGACCGGCGCAGGTCGTGCTGACGGCGCTCCGCCGCGACGGAGAGGTCCTGCTCGAGGTGCGCGACCGGGGCATCGGCATCCCCAAGGCCTACCAGCGCAAGGTCTTCGATCGCTTCTACCGTGCCCCCGGCGAGGGCGTCGCCTCTCGACGCGGCACCGGCCTGGGGCTCTTCGTCGCCGCGTCCCTGGTGCGGAACCTCGGTGGCCGGCTCGAGGCCCACTCGCCGGGCACCGGACTCGGCACGACCCTGCGCTTCCGCCTCCGCGAAGCCCCCCCAACCGCCCAGGCCGCCCCAGCGCCGGCCCTGGAGGCCCCATGAGTCTCAGCGACGTCCGCCTGCTGGTGGTCGAGGACGAGGCCCACCTCGCCTTCGGCCTCCAGACGAATTTCGAGCTGGAGGGGTTCCAGGTCGACGTGGCCGAGAACCTGCGCCAGGCCCGGGACCGCCTGCGGCCCGATCACGGCTACGGGCTGGTGGTGCTCGACGTGATGTTGCCCGACGGCCTGGGCTTCGAGCTCTGCCAGGAGCTGCGGGATCGGGGCGACTTCACACCCGTGCTCGCCCTGACCGCCCTGGGCCACATCGAGGACCGTGTCACAGGGCTCGAGGCCGGGGCCGACGACTACCTCACCAAGCCCTTCGAGCTCGATGAGCTGCTCGCTCGCGTCCGCGCCCTGATCCGGCGGCAGCGGTGGCACGCCCCAGCGCTGGAGGCTCGCACCTCCTTCGGACGGGTGAGCGTGGACTTCGAGCGCCACGAGGTCAGCGTCGACGGGGAGCCCGTCCAGCTCACCGCCCTGGAGCTCGACCTGCTGCGCTACTTCGTGCACCACCCGGGCCGGGTCGTGAGCCGCAAGGAGCTGCTCGTCGAGGTCTGGAAGCTCGCCGACTGGCCCAACACCCGCACGGTCGACAACTTCATCCTCCGGCTGCGCCGCCACTTCGAGCGCGATCCGGCGCGGCCCGTCCACTTCCAGTCGGTCCGCGGAGCGGGCTACCGCTTCGTGCCCGACCCCTGACCACCCTCCGGCGATCATGACCCAGGTCATGGCCCTCGGACGGTCGGGTCACCGTTCGGTCACAGCCCTGGTCGCGCGACCGCCGAGGTCGAAAGCTCCCTCCAGACGGAGGTGGCATGAGCAGCAAGCGCATCCTCTTGAGCAGCGTGATGGCCCCCCTCGGGCCGGAGCACGGAGACGGAGCCGCGGTCGGCTACGAGCTGCTGCACGCCCAGGTCACCCGCGCCCAGGGCATCTTCAGCCCCCGCGCGGTGCACGTGCAGTACGGCATCGAGTACATCGCGGCCAACCTGGACACGCCGGCGATCACGCTGCACTACCCCGACGAGGAGACCTTCACCCAGGAGCTCCAGCAGGGCCGCTACAGCCACGTGGGCATCGCCTTCAACCTGTCCACGGCCCACCAGATGCGCCACATGTGCCGCCTGGTGCGCGAGCACGCCCCCGAAGCCACCATCGTGCTCGGCGGCTACGGCACCGTGCTGCCCGACGAGGAGCTCCTGCGCCACGGCGACGTGATCTGCCGCGGCGAAGGCGTCGCCTTCACCCGGGCCCTGCTCGGCGAGCCCGAGCGCAAGCCGCCCTATGACCACCCCCTGGTCGTCAGCAAGCTCAGGGTGCTGTCGCTGCCCGTGTCCCGCACGGGGCTGATCTTCGGTGGCCTCGGCTGCCCCAATGGCTGCGACTTCTGCTGCACGAGCCACTTCTTCGACCGCCGCCACGTCAGGCTGCTGCCCACCGGGCGCGACCTGTTCCGGGTCGCCCGGGCCTACAAGGACCTGGGCGAGGACATCGAGTTCACGGTGCTGGACGAGGACTTCCTGCTCAACAAGCGGCGCGCCTTCGAGCTCCGCGAGCTGTTGCAGGAGGCCGGCATGCACCTGGACATGTTCGTGTTCGCGTCGGTCAAGGCGCTCTCGATGTACACGCCCCAGGAGCTGGTCGAGATCGGCGTCGGCGGCGTGTGGATGGGCTACGAGGGCACCCGCTCCGGCTACGCCAAGCAGAAGGGCCGGCCGCTGGGCGAGCTGATCGCCGACCTGAAGGACCACGGCATCCTGGTGCTCGCCTCGATGATCGTCGGGCTGGACTACCAGACCCCGGAGATCGTGCGGGAGGAGTTCGAGGGCCTGATGGACCTGGAGCCCACCCTGTCCCAGTTCCTCATCTATGGCCCCACCCCCGGGACCCCGCTGGGTGCCCGGACCGACGCCGAGGATCGCTGGCTGCCGCAGTACAAGGCGGACCCCGAGCTGCGCTGGCGTCGCTCCGACGGCTTCTCGTCGATGACGAAGCACCCGCTGATGTCGCCCGAGACCATCGAGGGTCTCCAGCGGTGGTGCTTCGAAGAGGACTTCCGGCGGCTCGGCCCCTCGATCATGCGCACCGCCGAGGTCTGGCAGACCGGGCGGGAGCAGCTCACCGGCAGCGAGATCCCGTCGCTGCGCCGGCGGGCCGACTACCTCGCCCGCAGGCTGGACGCCGTCGGTGCCCTGCTGCCCGTGGGCAAGGGCCTGGCCCCCACCCCGGCCGTGCGAGCCCGCATGGTCGACCTCGAGGCCCGCCTGGCGCGCACCACCTCGCGGTCCACCCGGCTGGCGAACCGCCTCAAGAGCCTGGCCACCTGGCCGGCGGCGGCGGTCACCAAGGTGAACCTGGGGCGAGACCTGGCACGGCACCCGACCTCCGTGCGGAACGACTGGAGCGGGCCGGAGACGCCGCCGGTGGTGCGCTTCGGCGCCCAGCGCCTGGTGCCGGCCGCCGCCCGGACGCGGCCGCTGGAGACCGCCGAGGACGGCTGAGCGGGGTCGGGGGCGCGCCCACGCGGCCCCACGGCGCGGAGCAGACAGCTCGCCCCGGCGCAGACGAAGGTCCCGCTGGATGGTCCATCTCCCGCGACAATCGTCCCCCTCGGCCCCGTCCAGCGGACAAAGGTGCCCTCGGATGGTCCATCTCGGCCGACCTTTGTCCGAAACGCCGGGTCGGGCGGACAAAGGTCCCGCTGAATGGTCCATCTCCCGCGACAATCGTCCGCCGCTGGCGCCCCGGCGAGCGCGCAGACCGCCACGGCCTCGTTCTCTCCCACGAAGGCGCCGCCGGAGGTGCGGGAGATGGGCGATCGGGGCTGGCGGGTCGGTCTCACACTGCTGACCGGTCAGGTCGATCGAGTGGATCGCGCCGCGATCCGCCGTCCTGTTGGCCACGCGGAGCCGCTGGCGTGGCCGAGTCACGTCGAGGCGAGGCGGGGTCGGCAGGGCGGCGGAGGGCAAGCGAGATGCCATCGACCTGACCGGTCAGCAGTGTCAGCTTCGAGTGATGGTCTGAGGCGAGTCGACCGCCTCCGGCACAAGGCTGGCCCGGCACGACCTGCGGCTTGTCGGGGCGCTGGTCCTCGCTCTCGCCCCGCAGCCGCACCGGCGGCTCGTCCACCACCTGGAGGATCGCGACGGCGCCGGTGATGGCTCGGTGCCTCAACGGCCGGCCACGCCGCAGAGTGGACAGGTGGATCCAAATGGGTGATTATGAGTCAGTGACTACTCGTCACTGACTGTCAGTCATCGCCCGGGAGGCCCCCTTGGACCGATCCACCCGCAAGGCCGCGACCCGCGCCCAGCTCAAGGACGCGGCTCGCGCCTGCTTCGCCGAGACCGGTCTCGAGGGCACCCGCATCGGCGCGATCACCCGCGCGGCGGGGGTCGCCCACGGCACCTTCTACGTCCACTTCCCCAGCAAGGAAGCCCTGGTCGACGAGCTGCTGCTGGAGTTCAACCTCTCCCTGGTGGAGACCCTCGGGCCTCTCTGGGACCCGGACTCGCCCCTCGGCTCCGCGGACCGGGTGCGGGCCACCGCCGAGGTCTTCCTCGACACGCTCTCCGAGCAGCGCGCCTTCGTGGTGCTCTACGCGCAGCGTCTCGCCTCGGGGCTGCGCCTGGAGACCCTGGCCGACGGCATCAACCCCCAGGCCGCCGACTTCCTCGCCACCCGCCTGGCCGAGGTGGCGGCCACCCCCGGCCAGGCCCCTCCCAGCCTGGGCCTGGCGGCCCACGGCCTGCTGGCCCTCTGGATCCGCATCGGCCTCCACGCCCTGCTCCACCCCGAGATCCCGCGGCGGGACGCCATCGCCACCCTCGTCCACATGACCCTCGGCGCCGTCTTCGGCCCCCCTGACCCCCTCCCGGGCGACCCATGAACCCCTCTCCTCTCCCTCTCCCGGACTGGGAGTGCCTCCAGCACCAGGCCCGGGCGCTCGCCGCCGAGCTGCTGCCCGGCCTGGAGCCGCCGCGCCGGGGGCTGCCCGACCTGCGACGCCGCCTGAGCGCCCAGGGCACGGCCCTGCGGAACTACGGCCAGAACTGGCTCCGCCACCGCCAGGGCCGCGAGGACCTGCGCCCCCTCTACTTCATCTGGACCACGCTCCGGAGCTGCAACTTCGACTGCAGCTACTGCGACGACCACCGGGGCCGGAAGTACCCGGACCTGCCGGCCCAGGGGCGCCTCGACACCGAGCAGGGGCTCGCGCTCCTGGAGGTCATGCGCACCGGGACCTCCTCGGTCTACTTCGCCGGCGGAGAGCCGCTGCTGCGCAAGGACCTCCCGCTGCTGTGCCGCCGCGCCCGCGACCTGGACTACGCCCCGATCGTCATCAACACCAACGCCAGCATCTTCCACAAGGTCCTGCGCAGGCCCGCCTGGCGCACGCTCTTGGCCGACGTCGACATCCTGGTGGTCTCGCTGGACGCCCTGGACCTCGAGGTGCTCGCCGACCTCTGGCGGACCCGCGAGCCCGAGGACGTGCTGCGCAACCTCCTGGTGCTGCGGGAGCTCTCCGGCCCGATGGACTTCAAGCTGATGGTCAACACCGTGATCCGGCCGGGCCACGCTGGCGACGCCCGCGAGGTCCTGGAGCTGACCCGAGAGCTGGACCTCTGGCTGTGCCCGGTCCCGGCCAACGTCTTCGGTCGCGTCCACGCGGGCTTCGCCGAGGACCCCGAGTACCTGGCCCTGGTCGACGCCATCCTCGATCACAAGCGAGCCGGAGGCAAGGTCACCGGCTCGCTGCGCCTGAACGAGCGCCTGCTCCGGGGGGCGCCGCTGACCTGCCGCAACACGCTGAAGCCCCACATCGACCACGATGGTCGCCTCGCCTGGCCCTGCAAGGCGTCGATGGCGGTGGAGCCGGAGTGGATCGACGTGCTGGCCCACCCCGACGTCGACGCTCTCTACGCCGCCGCCCGGGCTCTGCAGGAGCCGGCCGGCTTCCACGGCCAGGGGCCGGGCCAGTGCGGCGCCGACTGCCGCTGGGCACAGAACTACACGACCGACGCCTACGTCCACGGCCTGGAGCACCCGCTCAGCCTGGTCCGCGAGGTCGTGGAGTTCATCGGCCAGGCCTGATCATGACCCGCAGCGATCGGGCCTTCGCCCTCGACGTCCTGCCCATCGTGATCGTCAGCGTCGCCGTGTGTGGGTGGGCCTCGGACCCGGTCCGCATGACCGTCCTCGTGGTCGCCCTGCACCTCGGTCGGCTGGTCGGCTGGCGGCTGCTGGGCCTGGGGCCGCTGGGCCGGGAGCTCGCCTTCGTCGCCGTCTGCACGCTGCTCGGCGCAGCCAACGACCACAACACCATCGTCCACCACGACGTCTACGCATACACCGTGCCGCAGCTCTGGCCTCAGATCTCCGAGATCCCGACCTGGATGCTGCTCACCTGGGGACTGATCCTGCGCTTCGTCGCCACCCTGGCGACCTGGGAGCGCCTGGGGGCCACGGGAGTCCCCCGCGACGACGTCTGGCTGGGGCCCCGTCGCTGGAGCCACCCGGCGCTCAAGCTCGGTCTCTCGCTGGCGCTGGTCTGGGCGGTCCGCCAGGCCACCTGGGCCTGGTACCTCGACCCGCTGCGGTCCTGGCTGCCCTACGCGGTCGCCGGGCTCGCCTATGTCGCGCTCTTCCGTCCCGATCGCCACGAGCGGCGGCTGGCCGCCCTCGCCCTGACCCTCGGCACCGCGGTCGAGGTCCTCTACATCCAGGTCGGTGGCCTCCACCACTACGAGCTCGGCCTCGTCGGTGGCGTGCCGCTCTGGATCGTGCTCTGGTGGCCCCTCGCCGTGCTGGTCTGGAAGGACCTCGTGACTCAGCCGACCGCGCGGTACGCCCGCCTGGCAGGCACGCTCAGGATGCGGTCCTCCTCCACCAGCCAGCCGGAGAGCTCGCCGCCGTAGACGCAGCCGGAGTCCAGCCCGATCGTGACCGGGCGTCCCTCCCACTCCCGCCGGACCCTCCGGCGACGGGCGTCGTGGCCGAAGACCACCGTCTGGGGTCCTCGCCAGCCGGCGTCGTACCAGAAGGGGTGGTCCTCGCTGGAGTCGTCGGGAAAGCGACGGAGCTTCAGGGCCATGCCCCGGGTGGTGCCGCCGACGCCCAGGGTGGGGTGCAGGCCGGCGTGCACGACCAGCCAGCCCGGCTCCAGCAGGAAGAGCGGCAGGCCCTCGAGGTGCTCGCGGGCCGCCTCCGGGAGCTCCGCCAGGGGGCCCTCGCGCCGCTCCCAGTGGTCCAGGACCCACGCGTCGTGGTTGCCCAGCACCACCTCCGCCCGCCGCTCGGACACGACCCGCCACACCCCGGCGGGGTCGGGCCCCTTGGTGTAGAGGTCTCCCACCAGGACGACCCGGTCCGGACGGGCTTCGGCGAGCAGGTCCTCCAGCTCCTCGACGCAGCCGTGCACGTCGCCGACCACCAGGGTCCGAGGCACGACGAGCTAGTAGCCCATGCCGAAGCGGACGCTCGCGGAGCCTCCTCGCACGGCGTCGCCGACCCGCCGCAGCCAGGCGAGCTGATCCTCGTCGAGCGGGCCCTGGCGCAGGCCCTCCAGGTTCTGCTCGAGCTCGGCCCAGGACCCGGGCAGGGTCAGCACCAGGTCGACGTGCACGCTGGTCAGGGCGAACCGGTAGCAGTCGGCGGCTTCGGGGGTGGGCTCGTCGAGGGAGGCCGGCGGGTCCAGCAGCTTGCCCCAGCAGGTGGAGGTGTAGCTGACCAGCGCCGGCCGGCGGTGGTGGAGGTGGGGGAAGATGTCGCGCTCGGCCCCCGGGTGCGCCGGGTTGTAGCGGACCTGGAGCAGGTCGAGCGGGCTGTCGATCGCGAGCTGTCCGGCCCGGGGACGATCGTGGATCGAGACCCCGATGGCCTTGACCCGCCCCTGTTCCCGCAGCTCCACCATCGCGTCGATCGTGGACGCCGACCACCGCGAGGTCTTGCCCAGCCAGAACATCTGCAGGACGTCGAGGTAGTCGGTGTCCAGGGCCCGCAGGGCGTTGTCCACGTACCTGCGCAGCGTGCCGCCGCTGTAGGCGAAGGTCGGTCCCGACGCGATGCAGAGCTGCTCGCGCTGCTGCCGGCAGAGGTCCTTCAGCGCCTCGGTCGCCTCCCCCATCTCGAGGGTCCAGAAGAGGTACTGGACCCCCTGCTCCACCGCCTGCTCCAGCCCCGCCCGGTCCAGCCCGCCGTTGAGGCCGAGGCCGAGGCGGAAGAGGCTGCGGCCGAGGCCCGGGAGGTCTCGCTGGGTGAAGTCGTCCACGCCGGCGCAGTATCCCACGGCAGCCCGGATAGGGAGCCGGCATGACCCCCGAGGCGCTCTTCGGACCCCTGCTCTGGAGCTGGTTCGCCCTGGCCCTGGTGGTCTTCGGCCTGCTCCAGTTCCTGAGCGCTCCCTATGGCCGCCACCTGCGAGCGGGCTGGGGTCCGACCCTGCCCAGCAGCCTCGGCTGGGTGCTGATGGAGCTGCCCGCCGTGGTCGTGCCCCTGTCCTGCTGGTGGCTGAGCGATCGCCGCGCCGAGGTCGTGCCGCTGGTGCTGCTGTCGATGTGGCTGGCGCACTACCTCCACCGCACCTTCGTCTACCCGCTGCGCATGCGCATGGGCGGCAAGCGCATGCCGCTGGTGATCGCCGGGCTGGCGGTCCTCACCAACTGCGGGATCGACTGGCTGAACTTCTACTGGATCTTCTTCCGGGCGCCGTCCTGGGAGGTCGCCTGGCTCACCTCGCCGGCCTTCGCCGTCGGATCGATCCTGTTCTGGGGCGGCTTCGTCCTGAACCGCCACAGCGATGCCGTGCTGCGCGGGCTCAGGGCCCCCGGGGAGACCGGCTACCGCATCCCCCACGGCGGCGCCTGGCGCTGGGTGAGCGCCCCCAACTACCTGGGGGAGATCCTCCAGTGGACCGGCTGGGCGATCGCGACCTGGAGCCTGCCCGGCCTCGCCTTCGCCCTGTGGTCGGCTAGCAACCTCGTGCCGCGGGCCCTGGAGAACCACCGCTGGTACCGACGGACCTTCGCGGACTATCCCCCCGAGCGCAAGGCCCTGGTGCCGCTCATTCTGTAGGCGTGCTGAGCCAGGACCGCTCGACGGCGCTCAGCTCGCCGCCGGCCGCCTCGCAGGCCCGCATCAGCGTCGCCGCCTCCTCGCGTTGCTCGAGGTGGTGCCCCGAGAGGCGCCCCGCCTCACAGGCGAGGTCACCCCAGGCCGAGGGATCGGCCCGGACCGGCTCCAGCAGCGCGGCCGCCCCCGCCAGGTCGCCCTGGGCGATGGCGACGCTCACCAGCTCGCGCAGGGCCTCTCGATCGCTCGGCCGCAGGGCCAGCGCGGCCCGGAAGGCCTCGGACGCCCCGTCGAGGTCGCCGAGTCGACGCCGGACCACGCCCAGGTCGTAGGCCGGATCGGGATCGGTGGGTCGCGCGACCCGCGCCGCCTCGATGCGGACCTCCAGCGCCTCGTCCGCCGCGCGTCGGGAGCGACGTCGCTCCAGCTCCCGGGTGGACCAGGCCTCGCCCTCGGGCCGCGCCGCCAGCAGCGCGTCCGCCTCCGCCACCCGCCCGAGCTGATCGAGCAGGTCGACCCGGAGCTGGCCGATCACCGGGGCGTCGCCCCAGGTCCCGGCGAGCACCTCGAGGCGCTCCAGGGCGGCCGCGGGCGTCAGCGCGTGGGACCCGCCCTGGCGAAGCTGGACGAGCTCCAGGGCGTCCTTGGGATCGGGGCCCTCCAGCGCCGGGGGGCTGGCCTCGAGGTAGCCGAGCGCCTCCAGCCGGGCCTGCTCCTCGGCGTCGGGCGCCTGGGAGAAGGAGGGCGGCGGCCAGGCCCTGTCGTGGCGGGCGAAGAGGGCGTCGGCCTCGGCGTCCGCCGCCAGGCCGTAGAGATCGGTGCCCTGGGCGGTGTCCGTGGCCGCGTAGTGCTCGCGCCGGGGCAGGTCGAACCAGGTGTCCCCCCTCTCGTCGACCACGGCGAAGATCGGGGCCGTGCCGTACTCCAGGGCTCCCGTGACGCACTCCACCGGAAGCTCGCGGGCGGGCACGGCGGCTCCGGACCGCAGGCTGCCTGCGAGCGAGCGGCCGTCCAGCGCCGTCCCGGGGAGGCCCATCAGCTCCCCGAGGGTCGGCCCCAGGTCGACCAGCGAGACCGCACCGTCGAGTCGAACACCCCGGGCAGCCGGGCCGAGCTTCGCCCCCAGGCGCACCAGCAGAGGTACCCGCACGGTGCTGTCGTAGGCGAAGAAGCCGTGGGTCTCCTCCCCGTGGTCGCCGAGCCCCTCCCCGTGGTCCGAGGTCAGGACCACCACCGAGCTCTCCAGCCGGCCCGTGGACTCCCAGACCCGGAGCAGCTTCCCCGTCTGCTGGTCGGCGAAGGCGATCTCGGCGTCATAGGGCCGCCCCACGAAGCCTGGGAGCGGACTCTGCCAGGGCCGGTGGGGATCGAAGAGGTGGACCCACAGCCACACCGGGGTCTCGCTCTGTTGGGCCAGCAGCCACTCGCTGGCAGCGGCCACCGTGGCATCGGCGCGGCGCTCGGCGAAGTGCCGGCCGCCCGGGCTCTCCCCCACCGCCGCGTCATAGACCCCGAAGCCCTGGTCGAGGCCGTAGCGGGCATCGAGGACCGCCGCCGAGACGAAGGCCGCCGTCCGCCACCCCGCCGCCGAAGCCCGCTCCGGCAGGGTCTCGACTTCGGGCGCGAGGTGGAACCAGCCGTTGCTCCGGGCGCCGTGACGGGGCGGTTCCAGGCCCGTCAGGAGCGAGGCGTGGGCGGGCAACGTGACCGGCGCCGGCGATCGGGCCGCGGTGAAGACCGTGCTCTCGGCAGAGAGGGCCGACCAGGTCGGTGTGACTTCGCGAGCCCCGACGTGATCGGCCCGCACCGTGTCCCAGGTGACCAACAGCACCGAGGGCCGCACCTCGGAGCCGGCACAGGCCGCCAGGCCGATCGCCAGGAGCGGGACGTGGCGGAGCCGGGTCATGGCCCGGCGTAGCGCTGCGGTGGGGCTCCCGTCAAGGCCCGAACCCCTCGCGCCGGACGGCCTGGGTCCCACCCAGCTCGGCCTCCAGGGAGGGCTTCTCACGACCGAGCAGCCAGTGCTGCTGGTCGGCCTCCACCAGCAGTCCGATGCTGGCCCGGCTCAGCGTGCGCCGGCCCGTGCCGCCGAGTCGGTCCAGCACCCGGTGGACCCGGGCCAGCGGCGTGTCGGCCGAGGGCAGCACCAGCAGCCCGTCGGGACAGGTCTCCAGGGCACGGTCCAGGGCCTCGAGTCCGTCGGGCACGGCGACCTCTCCCCCGCACCGCCCCTCCAGGTCCACCAGCCGCCCGGAGTCGCCGACCACCAGGAACACCGGCTCGACCAGCCGCCCCTCGTGGTTGGCCGGCACGTCGAGCAGCACCGTGAAGCCCGGCGCCCGCAGCGCCCGTCGCAGGGGTCCGCCCACCGGCTCGGCGGGACGACCGATCCACTGGACCTCGCGCACGCCGTGGCTGGCGAGCACGCGCAACGGCGGCGTGACGTCCCGGACCACGCCTTCGACGGGGAGGGCCAGGCGCAGGCTGGCCCGCACCCGCGTCGGCCAGGGACGGGGTCCCGGCAGGGAGAGCTTGGGCGCGCTCCCGCCCGTGTAGCCATGGCCCAGGTGGACCAGCCGGCGACCGAGCTGCTCCAGGGTCACCTCGTGCCCGTTGAGTCGCGGGGTGGAGCCCGTCAGGTCGAGCAGGTTGCCCCCCGGTGCGAACGCCGGTGCCTCGAACCGTGGGAGCGCCTCGGCGTCGGCGTAGGACGGCGTCTCCAGTGCCCAGCCGAGCACCACGTGCACGGGATCCACCGCCGCCAGCGGGGCCACGAGCCAGATCAGGCGCCCCACCCGCGGCGTCTCCCGCGGCACCAGGACGGCCGCCACGAGCCCCAGCCCCATCACGCCCGGCCCCCAGCCCGGGAAGTCCAGGTCGGGCACGAGGGCCTCCAGGCCCGCCGACCGCAGGCTCACCGCCGCGGCGTAGGCCGTGCTGCGCTGGGCGACGAGCAGGGTCAGGCCGGCGATCAGCCCGAAGACCACCACGGCCCAGCGGGTGACCGCCGCCTCCCTGCGCAGCCAGGCCAGCAGCCCCAGGGGGGCGCAGGTGGCCAGGGCCATGTGGACCAGCGGGACCGGCAGGTGACGCGCCAGCGCCACGAGGCTGACGCCGTAGGACCGACCGGGCAGGTACCCCTGGTCCACCCGCAACATGTCCATGCCCGCCCAGGCCGCGCCGAGCCCCAGCAGCAGGGGCAGGGCGAGCAGCACGGGCAGCCAGTCCAGCGCGACGCGCTCGGCGCCCTCCGACTCCCGGGCGGCCACCGTCAGGACACAGATCCCGGCCGAGAGCACCGGGGCCGCGGTCAGCCAGGACCCCGAGCCGGCCAGCGGCTCGCCGAGGGTCGGCCAACAGGCACAGACCGCGGTGACCAACCCCCGCTGGACCAGGAGCCCGAACGCTGCAGCCGCGAGCAGCTTGGGGGCCGTGCCGGGGGATGCCACCGCCTGGAGGCTACCCCATCGGGCTCCGAGCGCTGCCCCCCGGACCGGCGGTCCAGCCGAACGCCTCCGCCATCAGTTCGTCGAAGTCCCTCGCCGGGTCGGCGAGCCAGCGCTCGCCCAGCCCCTCGATCACCTCTCGCGGAGGCAGGGGCAGACCCCGGATCTCCGAAGCCGACACCTGCGTGTTGCCGCTGGAGATCCGGAAGGTGCGGTCCAGCACCGTCGACCCCAGGAGCACCGAGAGGCCCGCGGCCTCCTCCGGGCGGAGTTCTCCGGAGGGGCGGTGGATGTAGTTCAGGTGGTTCTCCAGGCCGATCACGGCCGACGGCACCTCCGTGGCCAACAGCAGTGCCGCCGTCAGCCGCCGCCGATCCTCTTTGGCCGAGAAGCGCCGCAACAGGACGTAGTTCCCACGCGGCACCAGCAACTTCGAGGGGGCCTCGACCCGGATGTGCTGCGACTTCTCGAAGGTCCGGGGCAGGGGCCAGGTGACGCGTCCCGGTCTCACGTGGTTCATCCAGAGCAGCGGGGCGGTCTCGACACCGGCGGGGTCGAGGAGCAGCTCCGACCGGGCCCGGAAGGGCACCACGGGCCCGGTGGAGATCGCCAGCCCCAGGGACGCAAGGGTCTCCGGCCAGCCCTCGAGGTGCTCCAGCAGGGCCAGATCCTCGGCCGTGGTCGGCAGGCTGAGGACCTCTCGGGGATCGCCGGGCCTCAGGACCTGGGCGCTCGAAACGACCAGGCTGGTGCGCTCGGCGATGTCCCTGGCGCCGTGCGAGGTCGTGATCGTCACCGTGGCGGGCCGCTGGGTGTGCCGTCCATAGCGCACGATGACGCTCTCCTGCAGCACACCCTCCTCCCGGAAGACGTCGCGCCGAGACTCGAAGACGTGCACGTCGAGCAGAGCCGCCCGTCGGTGGAGACGCTGCCGGAACCGGTGGAAGTAGGTGCCGCTGGCGAAGCTCCTCGGCACGATGAACACGGCCTGTCCTCGGGGCACCAGCAGCCGGACCGCCACCTCCATGAAGCGTGCGTAGATGTTCGGCGCGTCGCCGCCGCGCCGGTCCGAGGGGCTCATCTTGAAGTAGGGCGGATTGGCGATCGCCAGGTCCACGGGGTCCAGGCTCGACCCGCGCTCGGCGAGCGCGAGGAAGTCCCCCTCGAGCAGCTCCGTCGTGACCCGGCCCGGGAAGGCCTCCGCCAGGGCGTCGAGGAGGCCTCCGAGCGAGCCCAGCGCGCCAGGCTCCGCCTCGACGGCGACGAGGCGGACCGACCGGTCCGTGGTCTGGAGCACCCGGACCGCAGCCGCCAGGCCGAGGATGCCCGTGCCCGCACCGGGATCGAGGATGCGGAAGGGACCGGTACCCGCGGGCACCTGGACCATGGCGGCCATGAGCTCCGCCACAGCCCGCGGCGTGAAGAACTGGCCCCACTCCGCTCTCTGGTCCGGAGTGGACTGCTCCCGGAGGGTGACGGAGAGCGACACGGCGGCTCGCAGGGGGTCCATGGCGTGAGAGGTAGCCCGCGAGGGGGGGGGGGGGGGGGGGGGCGCGGGGCGCGGCGCGCCCCCCCCCCCCCCCCCCCCCCCCCCCCCCCGCCCGGCCCCCGACGGTCAGGGGTTGCCCTGCTCCTCCTCTTGCTGTAGATGGTCCTCATGCGCTGGCGCGCCATCCTCCGCCGACTCATCGCCATCGCCCTGGCCGTCTCCATGATGCCGGGGCTCGGTGAGTTGGTGGAGAACCTGGAGCACCTCCTCCACGACGGCCACCTTGCCCACGGTGAGGCCCACGAGGCGGTTGCCGAGGTCGAGCAGCACGCCGAGAACACAGAACACGGCTGCACGCCGTTCTCCCACCACTGTGGCTGCCACAGCAACGTGCCGCTGATCCTGGAAGACGCTGTCGAGGTCCAGACGAAGTTCGTCTGGGTGCCGGAGAAGCGCCCGACCCACACCGAGGAACACCCGCCGTCCAGGGCCAACGCCCCCCCGACGCCCCCTCCCATCGCCTGACCCGGATGCACCCCAACTGATGTTGGGCGGCCATGCGTGCCGCCCGCCCATCGACCCGCATTCGCGTGAGGCTGATCAATGTCCCTCCTACTCCCTCGGGGGTGGGGTCGTCTGGCTGTCGCCAGCGTGTTCCTGTTCGCAGTTCCGGCCTTGGGCCAGGACGGCGAGGAGCCGCTCGTGGCGGAGAGCCGCGCCCCCCTCCTGCCTGACGAAGCCGTCCAGGCTGTCCTGACCACCAGTCCCGACATTCGTGCCGCAGAGGCCGAAGTCAAAGCCGCCCAGGGCCAGGTCGCCGCCGCCAGGCTGCTCCTCGAGAACCCCGAGGTCGAGGTTGAGGTCGCCATCGGCGGCGACCGCACCGAGGTGTCCGGGAGCCAGGCCCTCTCGGTGTCAGGTGAAGGCGTCCACGCCCGCCGGGCTGCTCGGGGTGCTCTCGATGCCGCCGAAGCGGACCTCCGGCGGGCTCGCCTGGAGGTCGCCGCCGCCACACGGCTCGTCTACATCGAGGCCGTGGTCAGCCGCCAGAACGTAGACCTGGCCGCCGAAGGCTACGCGCTGACGGGCAGGCTCCGGGCAGCGGTTGACCGCCAACTGGAGGAGGGCGAGGCGTCTACTCTCGATCTTCGCCTCTCCCGGATGGCGGAGGCCCAGGCGGCGGCCCACCTGCTCGATGCGAGGTCCGCCGAGGGGGACGCCCTCGGCGAGTTCGCCGCGATGACCCAGCTTTCGGTCACGGACCTGGTGTTGACCACCGACCCCATGGAGGCGGCTCCGCTACCAAGCACCAACAGCCCGGATGCGGACCGTGCCGATGTCGTCGCCGCACGGGCGCGGCTCCAGTCCGCCGAGGCGGAGTACGCAAGGCAGCGGGCGGCAACGGTCCCGATGGTCGGCATCGGGGGCTTCTACGAGAGGGAAGGTGCGGACAGCACCTTCGGCCCCACGATCACGGTGACGTTGCCCCTGTTCGACCGCAACCAGGCAGGGCGAGGAGAGGCCCTCGGAGCCACCTGGACGGCCGAGGCCGACCTGGGCAGCGCCCAGGCCCGAGCGGCCGCCGAGCAGGGCACCGCAGAGGTCCGGCTCCGTGAGGCCGACCAGTTGCTCACCAGCGTGGGCGACGACCTGACCAACGAAGCGTCCGCCGCTCTCGCCAGCGTGGAGGCCGCCTACCTCGCCGGTGAGTTCGACCTGTTGGAGACCGTCCTGGTCCAGGCCGAGATCCTGGACGGCCAAGGCGCCGCCCTCGAACTCCAAGCCGGGCTGGCGACAGCACGCATCGATTTCCTACTTGCCGTGGAGGACGCGGCCCTGCTTCCCCGAGGTGTCCAGTGAGCCGCTCCCTTCTGATCCTGACCTTGCTCCCGTTCATCCTCTCCTGCGGAGTCCTCGACCGCTCGCCCGACGGCCACGACGAAGATGAGCCTCCCGGTGAGCACGACGACCATGACGACCACGACGAGGAAGGCGACGAGGGCGAAGGACACGCCGATGTCGTGACGCTGACCGCCGAGGCGATGGAGGCCGCCCGAATCGTCGTGGCCCCGGCCCAACGGCGCACCCTGTCCAGCGAGCTTGCTGTCGCCGCCCGGATCGGGCTCGACCCGCGCAAGGAGGCTGTCATCAGCGCCTGGGTCGGCGGCCAGGTCGATGCCATCCGGGTCCGTGCCGGCGAGTCCGTCTCGAAGGGCACGCTCCTGGCAACGGTCCAGACGCCTGAGCTTGCCGAGGTGATGGCGGCCTACAGGGGTGCCCTCTCCGGCGACCAGGCGGCCGACGCCCGCCTCGAGCGGTTGCGGCGTCTGGAGGCGGACGGCGTGTCCTCCCGAGCCCAGGTGCTCGAAGCCGAGGCGGAGCATGCCGAGGTGGCTGGAGCCCTGGAGGCGGCCGAGGAGCGACTTCGCATCCTCGGGGTCAAGCCCACGACCGGCGACACCCACTCCGGCGAGCAATACCCCTCCCACGTCCCCGTCAAGAGCCCCATCGCCGGCAAGGTGCTGACCGCTTCGGCCTCGGCGGGCCAGTGGGTCGAGCCGGGTGACCCCCTGTTCCACGTCGGTGACCTCGACGTGGTCTGGTTGCTGATGGAGGTCTACGAGCGGAACCTTCCGGACGTCCGTGTGGGCCAGTCGGTCCGCTTCTCCGTGAACGCCACCCCAGGTCGGTCCTTCGAGGGGCAGGTGGACCAGGTCGGCGACTGGATCGAGCCCGATGCCCGCACCGTGGAGGTGCGGGTGGTGGTGCCGAACGACGACCACGCCCTCAAGCCCAACATGTACGCCCAGGCCACGCTCACAGCCGCAGCGTCGGACGGAGCCGAAGGCATCGTCGTCCCCAGGGATGCCGTGCAGGCGGTCGAGGGGCGACCCTCGGTGTTCGTGAAGACGGGGGATGGGTCCTTCGAGGCCCGTGCCGTCGCCGTGCAGGAGCGCACGAGCACGGAGGTCTTGCTGGCCTCGGGGGTCGAGGAGGGGGAGCCCATCGTCGTCGAAGGGGCCTTCGCCTTGAGGAGCGAGCAGGCCAAGAGCGAGTTGGGGGAAGGCCATGCCCACTAGCCCCAACGACCAGGCACTCCTGGAGAGTGGCGGAACGGGCCTGCTCGACCGTCTGCTGGCAGTCTCGCTGCGCAACCGCCTGATGGTCGGCATCGCCACGGTGTTGCTCGTCGTCGTCGGCATCCGGTCCGCACAGCGCCTGCCCATCGACGCCGTCCCGGACGTGACCAACGTGCAGGTCCAGGTGCTGACCGACACGCCTGGGCTCGGTCCCCTGGAGGTCGAGCGATTCATCACATTTCCGGTCGAGCAGTCGATGTCGGGACTGCCCCACGTAGAGGAGCTTCGGTCCCTCTCCCGCTTCGGCCTGTCCGCCGTCACGGTCGTCTTCGACGAGGGAACCGACATCTATTGGGCGCGGCAGCTTGTCGCCGAACGCCTTGCGGAGGCCCGAGAGGCCATTCCCGAGGGCTACGGCGAGCCGGAAATGGGTCCGATCTCCTCCGGCCTCGGGGAGATCTTCCAGTTCGAGGTTCGGGGTCCGCCCGACGACCCGGACGCCTACTCCCTGATGGACCTCCGGGACATCTTGGAGTGGCAGGTCGCTCCCCGCCTCCGGTCCGTGCCGGGCGTCGTGGAGATCAACACCTTCGGCGGGGAGCTCCGCACCTACCAGGTGGAGGTGCGCCCAGAGGTGCTCGCCGCCCAGGGCCTTGTGCTCGCCGACGTGTTCGAGGCGCTGGAGGCCAACAACGCCAACGTCGGAGGCGGCTACATCCAGAAGGGGCGGGAGCAGGTGCTCGTGCGGGGGGTCGCCCTCCTGGAGGACTTGGACGACATCGAGTCCGTCGTCGTGACCAGTACCGCCGAGGGCACGCCGGTCACGGTCGGGAGCCTGGGCGAGGTCCGCTACGCACCCATGATCCGGCAAGGAGCGGTGACCCGCGACGGACGCGGAGAGATCGTCAGCGGCATCTGCATGATGCTCCTGGGTGAGAACTCTCGGGTCGTCGCCAGCAGCCTCCGAGAGGAGACCGAGGCCATCCAGAAGACCCTGCCGCCCGGGGTGACCCTGGAGGTCTTCTACGACCGCACGGAGTTGGTGGACCGCACCATCGCCACCGTCGCCACCAACCTGGCCGAGGGTGCGCTGCTGGTCATCGTCGTGTTGTTGCTCACCTTGGGCAACCTGCGAGGGGCTCTCATCGCCGCCGTGGTCATCCCGCTGTCCATGCTGGTGGCGTTCATCGGCATGAACCTCACCGGGGTGTCGGGGAACCTCATGAGCTTGGGGGCCATCGACTTCGGGCTCATGGTGGACGGTGCCGTCGTGGTGCTGGAGAGCATCTTCATCACGGTCGGTCGTCGTCGAGAACGGGGCCTCGAAGTGGACCTCGCCTCCGTGTTGGGGGCCTGTCGAACCGTCGCACGCCCTGTCGCCTTCGCCGTCGGCATCATCATCCTGGTCTACCTGCCCATCCTGTCGCTGACGGGCATCGAGGGGAAGATGTTCCAGCCCATGGCGGCCACGGTGGTCTTCGCCCTGTGCGGGTCCCTGGTCCTTGCGTTGACGTTGGTGCCAGTGCTGGGCTTCCTCCTGCTCCGCACGGCCCAGGAGAAGGAGACCCGCCTGATCCGGCTCGCAGCCAGGGCGTACAGGCCGACGCTGCGGTGGGCCATGAGTGTCCCCAGGTTGACGGTCGGCCTGGCTGCGGTCGCCTTCGTCGCCAGCCTGGGCATCGTGCCGTTCCTTGGGGCCGAGTTCATTCCCAAGCTCGGCGAGGGCGCCATCGCCATCCAGATCATCCGGCCGCCCTCGGTCTCGCTGGAGGAGTCGGTGACCCAGGCGGGCTCTGTCGAGTCCGCCCTGCTCCGGAGCTTCCCGGACGAGGTGGACTCCGTGGTGTGCAAGACCGGCCGGGCCGAGATCGCCACCGACCCGATGGGCGTGGACGTGTCCGACGTGATCGTGACGTTGAAGCCCTTGGACCAGTGGACCCGTGCCAGCAGCCAACAGGGGCTGGTCGAGGAAATGCAGGAGACGCTCACGGCCGGAGTGCCGGGCGTGAACTTCGCCTTCTCCCAGCCCATCGAGCTTCGGGTCAACGAGTTGATCGAGGGGGTCCGCTCGGATGTCGCCGTGATGGTGTACGGCGACGACCTCGTCGCCCTGCGGGAGACCGGGGAGTCGATGGCCGCAGTGCTCCGCACGGTTCCAGGTGCCCAGGACGTGAAGGTCGAGCAGGTGGCGGGGCTCCCCATGCTCCGCATCCAGGTGGACCAGGAGGCCATCGCCCGGCTCGGAATGAGTGCCTCCGACGTGATGGACGCCATCGAGACCCTCGGAGGTCGGGAGGCCGGAACGGTCCTCCGAGGTCAGCGGCGCTACACCTTGCAGGTCCGGTTCCCCGAGGACATGCGCGACAACCCCGACGAGGTGGGGCGCATCCTCGTCGGGCGACCTGGTGGCGGCCACGTCCCACTGTCCCAGGTGGCTGACATCACCGTCGAGGAGGGGCCGGCCCAGATCAGCCGGGAGAACGTCCAGCGCCGGCTGACGGTGGAGTTGAACGTCCGGGGCCGGGACGTTGCCAGCTTCGTAGCCGAGGCCCAGGAGCGCATCGACGAGGAGGTGGACAGGCCGCCCGGCTACACCCTGGAGTGGGGAGGTGCCTTCGAGAACCTCCAGGACGCCTCGGCCCGATTGGCCGTGCTCATCCCGCTGGTGCTCCTGCTGATCCTCGTGCTGTTGCAGGCCATGTTCGGCTCGGTCCGGCACGCGTTGCTGGTCTACGCGAACGTGCCACTGGCGGCCAGTGGAGGGCTTGTGGCCTTGGCCGTCCGGGGGCTCCCGTTCACGATCTCGGCGGGTGTGGGCTTCATCACGCTGTTCGGGATCGCCGTGCTCAACGGCATCGTGCTCGTGTCCCACATCCGTGGCCTGGAGGCCGGCGGACTGTCGGCCGACGAGGCCGCGTGGAAGGGTGCGCAGGACCGGCTTCGTACCGTGCTGATGACGACCCTGGTGGCCGCGTTCGGCTTTCTGCCCATGGCCCTTGCCACGTCCGCGGGGGCAGAGGTGCAGCGGCCGTTGGCTACCGTGGTCATCGGCGGCTTGGTGACGAGCAGTGCATTGACGCTGTTCGTCCTTCCGGCGCTCTATGCGTGGTGGCTCGACCGAGGCGAGGAGTCCCCGAAGGCGAGCATCGGATGACCCACCTGATCCCCGAACGTGCAGTCGGGATGCTCTCGACGCTGTCAGGGTGGCCTGGCCTCGATGTAGCGGAGGGGGAGCAGCCCCGAGGACCACCGGGCGTCCATCACCTCGAATCCGGCGGACGCGATCAGGGCATCAAGTCCCTCATCCTTGAAGCGGCTCATGACGGGGAAGCCGGTCACCCCCAGCAGGCGGGACACGCCGGAAGCCACCCAGCCCTCGCCGTGGCAGAAGGTCGGGGCGAGGAGCCGTCCCCCTGGTCGGAGGACGCGGCGAGCCTCGGCCAGGGCCTCTGCTGGCTCCGGCAGGAGGTGTAGGAGGTTGCACATCAGGACCGCGTCGAAGCTGCCGTCCTCCCTGTCGAGGACCAGGGCGTCGGCGACCTGGACCTCCAGGTTGCCCTGCCCGTCGAGACGACCCCTCAAGACCTCCAGCATCTCGGGAGACTGGTCCGTGGCGACATGGCGGCCCACGACCGGGGCCCGACCCTGGTGACCAGGCCGGTGCCGGCGGCAATCTGCAGCACATCGGCGGAGCCCGAGACCGCATCGGCTACCGCCTGGGCCATGTCGTCGAAGCTCGTGTTGAGGAGCAGGGTGGCCCGGTCGTACCGTCGGGCGTTCCGCTCCCAATTCGCCGCGTTCTTCTCGCTCATCGGGGGTCCCGGTCGGACCGGCTGACCACGATGGACCCTGTGTTGAACACCACGAGCACGGGGCCGAACTGGATGGGGCGGGGGCGGGACATGCCGGATCCAGCCGAAGCGCGAGATCAGGTCCACAGCTACTCCACGTACCCCAACCCCCGCAGCAGCACCTCGTCGTCCACGCTCCCGTCATCCTCCACCGCCGCCAGCGCCACCGGCGAACAGGCGCGAAGCCGCTCGGCCTCGACCGGGTGACTGGCGATCACGTCCCGCGTCTCCCCGGGATCCACGACCAGGTCGTAGAGCACCGACCCCTCGACCGTGACCAGCTTGAACCGACCGTCCGTGCAGCCCACGGCCTCCGGCCCGAAGAGCCGCGAGACCAGGCCCACCTGCTGCGGCGGGGCGTCGGGCGCGAGGGGGCCCAGACCTGCTCCCGAGGCGAAGGACAGGGCGGCCGAGTGGACCGCAGCCAGCCCGACCGAGCGGTCGTCCTCTCCCGGCTCCACCCCCGGACCCCACACCACCAGCGGCACCCGCACCAGCTCCTCGTGGAAGCTGTGCCCGTGCTCCCCTCCCCCGTGGTCCCAGAACTCCTCGCCGTGGTCCGCGAGCAGCACCACCAGCGCCTCGTCCATCAGGCCCAGCGACCCCAGGCCGTCGAGCAGCTCGCCGAGGTGGTGGTCGAGCCAGGCCACGTCGGCCCGGTAGAGCTCCCGCACGACCTCCTGCTCCGGCGGTCCCGGCGCGAAGAAGCCGGCCCGCCAGGCCCGCCAGTCGTCGAAGCACGCCGGCAGATCGCAGGGTCCGTAGGGGTCGAAGCCCTCGGGCTCGGAGGCGAAGGGCGCGTGGGCGTCGAGGTAGTGGACCCAGACGAAGAACCGGCCCTCGGCCACCCGCCCCAGCATCTCCAGGCCCCGCTCCGTCACCCGCTCCGCCGTGTCCCCCGCCGGCCCGACCAGGCCCCGCAGGACCCGACCTCGTCGCAGGGCCCGGTTGCGCAGCGTCCGGTGGCTCAGGTCCTGGAAGCGATCGAAGCCGGCGGCGAAGCCATAGCGAGCGCCGAGGAAGGGATTGGTGACCACCGCGCCGCTGACATAGCCACGGCTCCGCAGGCGCTCGGCGAGGGTCGTGACCTCGCCCATCGGGGTCCGGTGGTGGAGCGGGCGGCCATCGACGCGACGCCCCGCACCGTGGGGGGCGCCCACCAGGCCCGTGTGCACGCTGGCCATCGCCGGCAGGGTCCAGGGTGAGGGCGTCCGGGCCTGGGTGAAGCTCCGCCCGCGAGCCATCCAGGCCCGCAGCCGGGGCATGTGCTCCAGGTGGTCGAAGCGCAGGGTGTCGAGGCTGATGAGCACGATCGGCGCCCCACCCCCCTCGCTCCGGAGCAGCGGGATCGGTCGCTCCAGGTGCCAGGTCTGGAGGCGATCGAGGTCGAAGTCCTCCAGGACCTCGACGAGACGCCAGGCGCCACCACCCAGGAGCAGGGCCACGAAGGCTGCCGCCGCCACCGTCCGCCGCGGCCGACGCCCACTGCGCCCACGCAGGGCCGCCACCACCCCGGCCACCACGCCGAGAGGCAGGCCCAGGACCACGCTGTCGAGCACCACGAGGCCGAGGATCCGCGCCCACGCCGACTCCCCCGGCAGGGACTCGGCCAGCACACCCTCCACCACCCCCAGCAGGGCCGCCCCGGCCAGGACCACGGCCAGGGCCCGCAGGGCCGCCGCCGCCCGGCTCACTCCGCCCCCGTGCAGATCACCTGGACCAGTCGCACGCCGGCGCCGCGTCGCCCCTCCGGCTGCCAGGCATTCCAGACCAGGAGCCCCAGCGGCGTGCGCTGTGCGAGCTGGTGCACGGTCCGCCGATCCTCGCCGGTGCGGCGCCGGTAGACCGCGTCACCGCAGGCCGGCACCCGCTCCAAGAGGTAGGTCGGGTCCTGGAGGGCATCGGGGGTCGGCGACAGCGACACGAGCAGGTCGAGGGCCCCGAGGGCCCCGAACCCGGCCGGCAGCGGGTGCAGCACCACGGCGACGTCGATGCCCTCGTCGGCGCTCCGGGCCTCGGCCACCAGGCCGGTGAGGCCGCTGCTCAGGTCCTCGGTCGTCACCTCCCAGGCCGGCGGAAAGGTCTGGTCGATGCCCGCTGCGGGCAGGGTCCAGCGCCGCCCATCCACCCGACCCGCCAGGTCCGGTCCCTGGCAGCCCAGGACGACGGCCAGGGTCAGGATCACTCTTCGCCGATCGAAGCCGCGAGCTCGAGCTCGCCCGTGGGCTCCAGGTGGAGCTCCCAGTCCGCCGAGACCTGGGCCATGCGGGAGCGCTCCAGGCGACGATTGCGACGCTGGGCGGCGTTGACGGCCGAGAAGATGTTGCCGGCGTAGAAGCCCACGGCCGCCAGCCCCGTGCCCCCGGTCGCGACCCAGTTGTGGCGCCGGGCGAGCTCCACGGTGGCCCCGATGAGCAGCCCGTTGATCAGGAAGGCGGTCAGTGCGTCCCGGGGTTCCCCCACCCAGAGCTGGCCCGCTCCCGGGAGCACCGCCGAGAACACCCCCGCCAGGCGCGGATCGCGGGTCGGAAGAGGCTCCCAGCCGCGGAGCTCCTCGGCCAGCCCCGCCGCCGAGGCGGAGAGGTCCCCCTCCGGGACCGCGTCCAGGGTGGCGGCGGCGGCGTCCGGGGCCCCCTGGCGCAGCGCGATCCAGGCCCTGCGGTAGGTCGCCAGGTCGGCGTAGTCGCCCGGACCTTCGATCAGGGCCTCGAGCTTGCGGTCGGCGTCGGTGAGATCGCCGAGGCGATACCGGCTCTCGGCCTCGCAGAGCAGGAAGAGCGGCACCAGTGCGGGATCGACGCGCTCCGCCATCAGGTGGTAGTGGTCGGCCGCGTCGGCCTCGCGCCCCATCCCCCACAGGCTCGCCCCGGCGAGGAAGCGGGCCCGGTCGGCGTCGGGTCCCACGCCGAGGTGGTAGGCCGCGCGCTCGTACTCCAGCCACGCGGCGTCGTACCAGCCTCGAGCGTAGAGGTCGTCGGCGAGCCCGGTGTCCACCCCGGGGGCGGGGTCCGCCACCAGCTCCGGGGCGGTGACCTCGACCGCGGGCGCCACCTGGGGCTCGGCACCCTCGACGTCCTCGGCGGTCGCGACAGCGACCAGGGTCCACCACAGCATCAGGGCTCCTCTCCGGGCTCGGCGGATCCTACCGGGCGGCGCCGGAACCACCAGTCGTTGTCGCTCACCGGATCCGCCAGCAGCAGGGCGCCCGCGTGGCGGCAGGGGGTGTAGTGCCAGCCGTCGTGGTTGCGCTGGACCCGCTCCAAGCCCATCACCAGGCCGCGCAGGGGGCCGTGACGGGCGACGGACTGGAGGGTGTAGGTGGAGCAGGAGGGGAAGAACCGACAGGAACGACCATCGGCCGGCGAGACCAGCTCCTGGTAGAGCCGCACGCCGACCCGGGCCGTCCAGCGCACGGTGCCGACCGTGGGCTCCCGACCGACCGGGGCCGCGTCCGGCAGCGCGCAGGGCGGCACAGCGGGGGGAGCGGCCCAGGTACTCCCCACCAGCACCAGGCTCAGGGCGAGGCCCAAACCGCCTCCACCCCGCTCTCCAGGTCCCGCGACAGGGCCGCGTCGTCGTCGAGACAGTTCACCAGGGCCTCCTGGAAGGCCTCGGCGGCCGGGCCGCGGACCGGTCCCTCCACCACGGTGCAGACGCGCCGGCGCCGAGCGACCTCGTGCACGCAGCTCTCGGCGTGCCGGTAGAGCACGCCGAAGGCCCTGTGCTCCGCGAGAAGGAGGGTGGCGGCGGCGTCCGGGCGGTCGCGACTCGGAGCGTACCCGGCGTGCAGGATCTCCCGTGCGTCGCCGAAGCGCCGCGTGGCCCGCACCGCGCTGGCGCGGTCCGCGTGCATGGCGGGCCCGCAGCCCTGCTGCCCGGACTCGAAGAGCAGGGTCTCGGCCGGGGGCACCGCGATCACTCCGGCGGCCTCGACCTGCCGCATCGCCGGCCCGAGCCTCGGGAGCTGCTCCAGCGGCGCCCAGGCCGCCAGCTCCACGAACGCGGTCGGTGTGCGCCAGGCCACGTGCCACCAGACCAGCGGGTGCCCGTCGTCGGCGCGGGCCGAGTAGACCCAGCGCCCGACCTGGGAGTCCACGCCGTCGGCCGGGCCGACGTAGAGGGTGTGCAGGTCACTGGCGCCGCTCTGCTGGAGGGCGAGCATCAGGTAGCGATCGGCGGACAGGGCCGCACCGACGTCGATCCGGCCGGCGACCCGCTCGCGGACCTCGAGGTAGGGCGCGGCCGGCAGGGAGCGGATGGCGTAGCCGCCACCTGTCGGGGTGTGGGTGCCCACCGCCCACTGTCCCTCGAGGAGCGCCGGGCCCGGGCCGGGGGCGAAGCCCTCCGGGAGGTCCAGCACGAAGTCCCCCCGCTCCAGGGTCGCTCCCTGGACCGGACCCCCGACCGCCGAGGCGATCAGTAGTAGGAGTAGGCGAGGACGAAGCTGAAGATGCAGCACAGGAGCACGCCGACGACCACACCGCCGACCACGCCCACGATCAGCCAGATCACCGGGCTGCCAGAGCTGGGTTCGGCGCTGGCCGGCGCCGAGCTCACCGGCGGGCTGGAGGCAGGTTCAGAGGGAGGCGGCGCCGGCTCCTCCTCGAAGGACTCGTCGACCAGCGGCTCGGCTTGGACCGCGCGACCCCAGGACGGAGAGGCTGCCCCAGGCGGCAGGTACACCGTCTCCACCAGGAGGTAGTCGGCGTTGAAGACCTGGACGACCGCCGCCACGCCATCGGGGCGGCCCGCGTCGCGCACGCCGTCGACCATCACGAAGCCGCCCGGCGGGGGCGTGAGCATCGTGACTGGGGCGTCGTCGAGCCCGGAGGCCTCGGCGTAGAGCTGGATGAACCGGTGATCGTCGGGGCCGACCTCGCCGGGGTCGTAGTAGTCGGGGTCGAGCTGGATGGCTCTGCGCAGCTCCGACCGGACCCGGGGCTCGTCGCCGAAGGTGAAGGCCACCATCGCGATCATCCGGTGGAAGGCAGCGGCCTCTTCGCTCGGCAGCCGCTCGCCGATGCAGACCAGGGCGTTGACGGCCTCGTCGCGGGCGGCGTGTAGCGCGGCCTCGTCGCCGGCCGCGAAGGCATCCTCGGCGCCGATCTGAGCCTCGCGGAAGTCCTCCACCTCCGTGGCGCGCGTGCAGGGGGACTGGGCCTGGGCCACCGACGGCACGAGGGCGAACAGGCCCGTCAGCAGCAGCGCCAGCAACAACCGGATGGGGAACTTCGACATGGGCGGAAGGTAGGCGACGACTCGGCCCCCGTCAATCGCCAGACGGTCCGAGATCGGCCTGCGCCCGGGTCTCACGGCTCGCCGAGGTCCAGCAGCCAGGCGTCGGGGACGCTGGACCGGACGACCCGGCCCGCGAGGTCGACCCAGGCGGGCGCCCGATCGAGCACGACGCTGTCGCTGCTCGCCGCCACCGGCCCCTCGGCCACCACCGGATCGGCGTCGGAGACCAGCTCCACGCTCCAGTCCAGGGATCGCTCCGCGCCATGCGCCAGCAACAGGGCCCGCAGACGGCCGCTGTTGCTCACCGGAGCATCGAGGATCCAGCGCACGGGGCCGACACCGGCCGTGTGCAGGACCTCGCCGACCCGCCGCACCGCCTCCAGGGTCTCCTCCATGCGGCGCCAGGTGCCGTGCACGCTCGCCAGGTCCCGCACAGCGCCGTCCCTCCCCCGCAGCAGCACCCCGCCCGCCAGGGCAGCCTCGACGGTGATGAGCACGTTGAAGCCATCGACGACCAGGGGCCCCGGCCCGAGGTCCTGGAGGCGGGCGAGGCGGCCCGCCCGGGCCCCGTCGGAACAGCAGCTCCGGCGTACCGCCTCCCGCTGCCGACGGACCAGGTCGTGGCGATCGCCCACCAGGGCCAGGGCGGAGCGCTCCGCGTAGCCCCGACTCGACAACCAGCCGAGGTCGGACACGGCGGACCGCAGGCGGGGGACCTGGTCCGGGGCGAAGAGGCCCCGATCGGCGGGATGGGGGCCCCGGTGACGGCGACGGTCCGGCATCGACCCAGCATGACACCGACCACGACATCCCTGTCGGGGTTCGGGGCGATCCGCACGCGGGGATCGGATCCCGTGCCCCGCGGCACGCGGATTGCAAGGAAGCAGACCCCACCTTCGCAGAGCCGGGTGGTGGGTCCTGTCGTCCGTGACCAACGAACCCTGACCCCGGTCACGGAGGAGGCCTCTCAGGCAGCGAGGCACCACCACCCGGCTCTCCTTCCAACGGGCGCCGCTAGCTGATCTCCTGCAGCTTCACCACCTTCAACTCCCGCGCCCGCAGCGAGCGGATCGCCTGGACCGCCGCGTGCGCCGCCTCCAGGGTGGTGATGCAGGGAATGCCGTAGCGCAGGCCCGCCAGGCGCATCGCCCGCTCGTCGAGCACGCCCTTCTTGCCCATCGGGGTGTTGATCATGAGCTGGATGCGGCCGTTCTTGATCTCGTCGACCACGTCCGGGCGGCCCTCCCGGACCTTGTAGACCATGCGCGCCGGGATGCCGCGCTTGGCCAGCCAGTCGTGGGTGCCGCCGGTGGCCCACAGCTCGAAGCCCATGTGGCGGCAGGCCCCGGCGATGTTGGCCAGGGTCTCGCCCTTGTCCCGATCCCGCACGCTCAGGAACACCCCACCCTCGCTGGGCAGCACCATGCCGGAGGCGATCAGGGCCTTGGCATAGGCCTCGCCGAAGCTCCACCCCACCCCCATGACCTCACCGGTGGACCGCATCTCCGGCCCCAGCACCACGTCCGAGCCCGGGAAGCGGGACCAGGGAAAGACCGGCGCCTTGATGAAGTACATGCCGCGCCCCTTGCGGGTGAGCAGGTCCGGGTCGCGCCGGCGCACGTCGGCGAGGCTCTCGCCCAGCAGCAGTCGGGTCGCCACCGCAGCGACCGGCACCCCGGTGGCCTTGGCGACGAAGGGCACGGTGCGCGAAGCCCGCGGGTTCACCTCGATGACGAAGACCTCGTCACCCAGGACCGCGAACTGCACGTTGACCAGCCCGACGACCTCGAGCCTGCGGGAGATGCAGGTGACGGCGCTCTCGATCGACTGCCTGGCCGTGTCCGAGAGGCGCACGGCGGGAATGGCGGCCGCCGAGTCCCCGGAGTGCACACCAGCCTCCTCGATGTGCTCCATGATGCCGACGATCAGCACCTCCTGGCCATCGCTCAGGGCGTCGACGTCGTACTCGACCGCCCCCTCCAGGAAGCGGTCCATCAGGATCGGCTTGCGGTCCGAAGCCGCCAGGGCCTCGTCGAGCGCAGCCTCGAAGTCGCCGAGGTCGTAGCAGATGCGCATCGCCCGACCGCCCAGCACGTAGCTGGGACGGACCAGCAGCGGGAAGCCGAGGCGACCCGCCTCCGCAAGGGCTTCGCCCCGGCTCCTGGCCAGCGCCCCCTCCGGCTGGCGGATGTCCAGCTCCCGCATCAGGGCGTTGAAGCGATCCCGGTCCTCGCACAGATCGATGGCCTCCGCCGAGGTCCCCAGGACGGGGTGGATGCGGTGGGAGAGCTTGAGCGGTGTCTGGCCACCGAACTGGAGCACCACCCCGATCGGCTGCTCCCGGGTCAGCACCGCCTGGACGTGCTCCCGGGTGATGGGCTCGAAGTAGAGCTTGTCGGAGGTGTCGTAGTCGGTGCTGACGGTCTCCGGGTTGCAGTTGACCATCACGGCGGTGAGTCCCGCGGCCTGGACCGCGTAGGCGGCGTGGCAGCAGGCGTAGTCGAACTCCAGCCCCTGCCCGATGCGGTTGGGCCCGTTGCCCAGGATGACCACCCGATCCGAGGGACTGTCGCCGGCCTCGTCCTCCTCCTCGAAGGTGCTGTAGAGGTAGGGCGTGCTGGACTCGAACTCCGCGGCGCAGGTGTCGACGCGCTTGAACACCGGGTGGATGCCGTCCGCGTCGCGCCGGGCGGCCACCTGCTCCTCGGTGGCCCCGAGGATGCGCGCCAGGTGCTCGTCGGGCATGCCGAGCCGCTTGGCCCGGCGCAGCTCGGACTCGCTCACCGCGCTGAGGAAGCGCCCGTCGAGCTGCTCCTCCGCCGCCACGATGGCGCCGAGCTCGGAGAGGAACCAGCGGTCGATGTGGGTCGTGCGCTGGATCTCGGAGGGGTCCATGCCCCGCCGCAGAGCCTCGAACACCGCCGGCAGCCGGTCGGGGGTCGGGATCGCCAGCCGCTCCCGGAGCTGCTGGTCGGTCAGGGCCGCGGCGTCGGCGTAGCCCCCCTCCAGCGAGGAGACGGCCTTGAGCAGGGCCTCGGACAGCGTCCGCCCGATGCCCATGACCTCGCCCACCGACCGCATGGTGGTGCCCAGGGTGCGCTCGGTGGCCGCGAACTTCTCGAAGTTCCACCGCGGGACCTTGACCACCACGTAGTCCAGGGTGGGCTCGAAGCAGGCTGGCGTGACCTCGGTGATGTCGTTGGCGATCTCGTCGAGGTGGAGCCCCACGGCGAGCTGGGCGGCGACCTTGGCGATCGGGTAGCCCGTGGCCTTCGAGGCCAGGGCCGAGCTGCGCGACACCCGCGGGTTCATCTCGATGACCCGCACGGCGCCGTCCGCCGGGTTGATGGCGAACTGGATGTTCGAGCCGCCGGTCTCGACCCCGATCTTGCGGATGATCGCCCGGGACATGTCGCGGAGGTGCTGGTACTCGGCGTCGGACAGGGTCTGGGCCGGCGCCACGGTGATCGAGTCGCCGGTGTGCACCCCCATCGGGTCGAGGTTCTCGATCGAGCAGACGATGATGACGTTGTCGGCGAGGTCCCGCAGGACCTCCAGCTCGAACTCCTTCCAGCCGATGACCGACTCCTCGACGAGGATCTGCGTGCTGGGCGAGAGGTCCAGCCCCTGGGCGACCACCTCGCGGAACTCGTCCCGGTTGTAGGCGATGCCGCCGCCGGCCCCGCCCAGCGTGAAGCTGGGGCGGATGATGGCGGGCAGCCCCACCTCCTCCAGCACCGCCTCGGCCTCGGCCATGGAGTGGGCGATGCCGGCCTTGGGGCAGGCGTAGCCGAGCTCCTCCATGGCGCCCTTGAAGAGCTGCCGGTCCTCCCCGAGCCGGATCGCCTCCGGTCGGGCACCGATCAGCTCCACCCCGTAGCGCTCCAGGACCCCGGCATCGGCGAGGGCCAGGGCGAGGTTCAGCCCGGTCTGCCCCCCGACCGTCGGCAGCAGCGCGTCCGGGCGCTCCCGGGCGATGACCTGCTCGGCGAACTCGGGCTCCAGCGGCTCGACGTAGGTCGCGTCCGCCACCCCGGGGTCGGTCATGATCGTGGCCGGGTTGCTGTTGATCAGCACCACCCGGTAGCCCAGCTTGCGCAGGGCCTTGCAGGCCTGGGTGCCCGAGTAGTCGAACTCGCAGGCCTGGCCGATGACGATCGGGCCGCTGCCCAGGACCAGGATGGTCTCCAGGTCTTTCCTCAGGGGCACTCAGTCACCTCCCCGGGCGAAGTCGATGAACCGCTCCACCAGCAGGTGGTTGGAGTCGTGGGGCCCCGGCGCCGCCTCGGGGTGGAACTGCACCGCCATCACCCGCTCACCCGGGTGCACGAAGCCCTCCAGGGTGCCGTCGTAGAGGTTGGTGTGGGTGATCTCCGCCCCCACGGCCTCCAGGCCACTGGGATCGACGCAGAAGCCGTGGTTCTGGGAGGTGATCTCGACCCGTCCCGTGCGGTGGTCGCGCACGGGGTGGTTGCCGCCACGGTGGCCGAAGCGGAGCTTGAAGGTGTCCGCCCCCAGGGCGAGGCCCAGGAGCTGGTGGCCGAGGCAGATGCCCACCAGCGGCACCTGGCCGATGAGCTTCTTCACCTCCCCGACCATCTCCGGGAGGGCGGCCGGGTCGCCAGGACCGTTGCTGAGGAAGACGAGGTCCGCGCCCTCCTTCAACAGGTGTGCGGGTGTGCTGGCGGGGAGGACCTGGACCCGCGCCCCGGTGGAGGCGAAGAGCCGCAGGATGTTGCGCTTGACGCCCCCGTCCAGGACGCTGATCCGCATCGTGGGCGCCGGTGGATCCGCGAAGACCCAGGGCTCCTCGCAGCTCACCTCCCGCGCCAGCGCCCTGCCCACCATGCCCGGCCAGGCGCGCAGCCTCTCCCAGAGCTCGGCGCCAGGGGTGCCGTCGGTGCTCAGGACCGCCTTCATGGCCCCGGCCGTGCGAATGTGGCGCACGAGTGCGCGGGTGTCGATCCCGTGGAGACCCGGCACCCCGTGGCGCCGCAGGTAGCGCTCCAGGCCCTCGGTGGCCCGGTGGTTGCTGTGGACCCGCGGGAAGTCCCTGGCGATGAAGCCGGCCACCTGCACCCGCTCCGACTCCACGTCGTCGACGTTCACGCCGTAGTTGCCCACGTGGGAGACCGTCATCGTGACGAGCTGCTCCCGGTAGGAGGGATCGGTGAGGATCTCCTGGTACCCGGTCATCGAGGTGTTGAAGACCACCTCGCCCACGGAGGTGGCTCGCGCACCGATCGCCTCTCCCGAGAAGGACCGTCCGTCTTCGAGGAGGAGGATGCCGCCCATGCGCCCTACCGGGGGTGGCGGGTGGTGTACCGGTTCGCCCGCCAGGTGTCCAGCCACGAACGGGTGACGAGGGGGGCGCCCTCGGGTTAGGTTTCCGTCGCGGACTGAACATGCGCGCCCGGACTCTCTCACCGGGACAGGAGGAAACACCATGACCACTCTGCGGCTCTCTCTGCTGGTCCTGCTCGGATCCCTCGCCTTCGTCGGCTGCTCGGACGACACCACGGACGACTCGGCGACGGACTCCCAGGCCGACACCGACCACGACAGCTCAGACAACCTACCCAACAAC